>JAAUPC010000421.1 GCA_012036325.1 Paracoccaceae bacterium | reverse complement strand
GACGCGGCTGCGGGGCCAGGGCGCGGAGGGCACCGATCCGGGCGATGGCTTCGGCGATGGGCAGGGCTGGGGCCAGTGCCGCAGATCCTGCGGCCGAGCCGGTGACTGGACCATTGACAGAAACGGCGTTGATGGGGTGCAGGCTGGCCGGTCCGGCGTCGGTTTCGGTGAAGGCTTGCACATAAACCTCACCCCGCCGGGCATCTTCGACCACGGTCAGCGGGCGGGCCAGGTCATGGGCCAGCGCCTCAAGCCGGGTCACGCCCACAGCCGGGATGCCAAGGCCCAGGGCCAGCCCCCGGGCCGCCGCCACGGCAATGCGGACGCCGGTAAAGTTGCCGGGGCCGGTCCCGACTGCCATAGCCTTGAGGTCGCGCCAACTGATCCCACCCTCGGCCAGCACCTCTTCCAAAAGGGGTATCAACCGTTCGGCCTGACCCTTCTCCATCGGCTCATGCCGCTGGATCAGGCCGCCGTCCCACAGCAAAGCGGCCGCGCAATGCGCGGCCGATGTGTCGAAGGCGAGGATCGGCAAAAGCACGGGAAATCAGGCCGCGACGGGGCGGACTTCCAGAACTTCGGGGATGTAGTGCCGCAGAAGGTTCTCGATCCCCATCTTCAGCGTCAAAGTGCTGGACGGGCAACCCGCGCAAGCGCCCTGCATGTGCAGATAGACCACGCCGCGGTCAAAGCCGTGGAAGGTGATGTCGCCACCATCCTGCGCCACGGCGGGGCGGACGCGAGTGTCGAGCAACTCCTTGATCTGGCGGACGATGTCGCCGTCTTCGCCGGTGTGTTCGGCATGACCGCCACCGGTGGCGCCCTCACCTTCCATCACTGGGGCGCCGGACTGGTAATGCTCCATGATCGCGCCCAGAATGGCGGGCTTGATATGCTGCCATTCGGTCGCTTCCGCCTTGGTGACGGTCACGAAATCGGTGCCGAAGAACACGCCGGTCACGCCCGCAACCGCGAAGATCCGGCGGGCGAGCGGGGATTTCGCTGCCGCCTCGGCGCTGGGGAAATCGGCGGTGCCAAGCTCCAGCACGGTCTGGCCGGGCAGGAATTTCAGCGTCGCGGGATTTGGCGTGGATTCGGTCTGGATGAACATATGGGGTCTCCGACTATTCCACTCGGATATGCGCCTCGCACCCGACGCTGTCAAGTTTGGAACGCTTCTAAATCTTTCCGCGTAGTTCTGTGGCCCGGGTCAGAAGAACACCACCCAGGCCGCGTAAAGCCCGGTCGCGGTCAGGGCACAAGCCACGGCGAAGGACCCCAGGTCCTTGGCATTCTTGGCAAATTCCGACCAGCCCGGAGAAAGGTGATCCACCAGCTCTTCCAGCGCGGTGTTCAACGCCTCAACCGCCAGCACGAAGAGGCCGAGCAGGATCAGCCCCAAAACCTCACCAGCACTGGCGCGGATCAGCAAGAAGACCAGAAGAAGGACGACCAGGGCCAGGACTTCCTGCCGGAAGGCCGATTCCCGCCACAGCCGCCGCGCGCCCGCCTGTGAATAGCTGGCAGCAGCAAAGAAATGCGCGACACCGGTCTTTCGCTGCGGCTTTTGCGGGTCCAAAGGTCACGCCCCGGGACGGCAGGGCGCCGTCAGATCAAGCGCCGGGTTGCGCGCCGTGGTCGACACGTCCACCAGCCCCAACACGGTTGAGAACATGTTGTCGTGGCTCACCGCATTCCCCGTTTCCTTGGCCAGACAGGCCTGATCCAGCGCGAACCTCTCACGAAACCGGGCCGACATCCAGAGGACCATGGGCACATGCGTCTGTTCGGTCGGCGCCATGAAGGCCGGGGCACCATGCAGGTAAAGCCCGCCTTCGCCCAGGCTTTCGCCGTGGTCGGACACATAGTAAAGCGCCGGGATCACGCGGCCCTGCGCGTCAAGCATGTCGATCGTCTCGGCCAGGGTCTGATCGGTGTAAAGGATCGTGTTGTCATAGGCGTTGACGATTTCCTGCGCCGAACAGGCGGCAAGGTCGGGGGTCTTGCAGGCTGGCGTGAAGACCTCACGGTCATCCGGGTAGCGCAACCAGTAGCTTGGCCCGTGGCTGCCGATCTGGTGCAGGACGACGACGGTGTTCTGCGTCATCGTCTGCGACAGTTCGGTCAGGCGTTTGAGGAAGACGCCGTCATTGCATTCGTTGCCTTTCTGGCAATGCTCCGGGCTGTCCTTTTCGGTCATGAACACCGGGCTGAACCGGGCCGCCACCGCCTTGTCGCCGGTGTTGTTGTCCCACCATTCCACCTTGAACCCGGCGCGGCCAAGGACGTCGAGGAGGTTCTCGTTCGACAACCCGCCGGTGTAGGAATAGTCCGCCTGCGTCAGTGGTGAGAACATGCAGGGCAACGATACCGCCGTTGCCGTCCCGCAACTGCTGACGTTGGAGAAGTACAGGATATCGCGCGCGGCCAGCATTGGGTTCGTCTCGCGCCCATAACCACCCAGGGACCAGTTTGCCGCCCGCGCCGTTTCGCCCGCGACGATGACCAGCAAGACCGGTGGGCCGGACTTGGACAAAAGCGGGCCGGGCTTGGCATCAGCCCCCGTTGTCGCCACGACGATGGTCGATGACTTCAGCATCATCCGCGCATAGCGCGCCGCCGCCGCCACCGGAGCCAGAGGCTGGGCCGAGGCAAGAAGCTCTTTGCGTTCGCGCAGCACGGCACTGTAGCCCTTGAAGTTGGCAAAAAGGATGCCGACCACCATCGCCGTCGCTCCGACCGTGACCAGCGCCCAGCCCGCCGCCGCCCGAGGTCGGGGCACTGCCGCCGCCCATGGTCTTCTTGGCGATCTGGCGTTTGATCAACCGTGCCTTTGGCGACAATTCAGTGTCTGCCGACTTGGCCAAAAACGCATCAAGACCGCCCCGATGTTCGACCGAGCGCAGCGCGTGCGCGGTGATGCGCATGCGAATGCGCTGGTTGAGCAAATCGCTCATCAGCGTCACATTGACGAGATTGGTTTCGCTCGCGGTCACGATCGTGCGCAGCCCGTCGATGTCGGGGCGGTGCTTCAGCGCCATGTGTGCGCAGCGGATGCTAGCAAGCGTCC
>JAAUPC010000420.1 GCA_012036325.1 Paracoccaceae bacterium | reverse complement strand
AACACACCGTCGACCACCGGCCGGAGGCGACCGCCGTGCAGGTGCTCCGTGATGGTCGCAAACTCCCCGCGGGTGCCCATGGTCGAGCCCATGATCGTCCACTGGTTCCAGAACAGGCGCCGGATGTCGGTCTCGACCATCGGCCCCGACGTTCCCCCGCAGGTGACCAGCCGCCCGCGCTTGCCGAACAGGTGCATGTGCAGTCCGGCGCTCCAGATCGTCAGCTCGTCCTCGGGCTGAGCGCCAAGCCCGGGGAGCACCCCATTGAGGAAGATCGGGTGCGTACGGTCCATCGTGGCCTCGTGCGTCACGGGGGCTTCGATGTCCGGGTCGAGACCGACCGATCCCGATACGTTTCGCGCGGTTTCAGCGCCCTCCTCCCCTGCCTGCCAGATCCTGTCGCCATTGCGATCGTTCCACGCGTAGGTCACCGACTTGCCGGGCGCCACCGTGAGCGCCGCCGGTACCTGGTCTATCCCGTGAAGCGGAGGATCCTGGTCCCGCAGGCGGCCGGGGAGTTCGAGATCGAGCCGCAAGCGACACGTCGTCTGCCAGCGGGACCCGAAACCGTCTCGGTCGTCGCGGTGGCCGCGCCGTCGGCGAGATTGAGCTGAACGTGAGTACCGACTTCCTTCTCGGCCGCGATCCGGCGGCTGTCTATGAAACCTGCGTTGTCTCCAAATCCGGCGAGCCGCCGTCGCGGCCGCTTTATGCAAGACCTGACTGGAAAGGCTGACCCATGGTCCAGTTTACCCTGCCCAAGAACTCCAAAATCCGCACTGGAAAGACCTGGCCAAAGCCAGAGGGCAAGAATGTCCGCAAGTTCCAGGTCTACCGCTGGTCGCCCGATGACGGCGAAAATCCGCGGGTGGATACCTATTTCGTCGACATGGATACCTGCGGCCCGATGGTTCTGGATGCCCTGATCAAGATCAAGACCGAGATTGACCCCACCCTGACCTTCCGCCGGTCCTGCCGCGAAGGCATCTGCGGGTCTTGCGCGATGAACATCGACGGGATCAACACGCTGGCCTGCATCTATGGGCTGGATGAGGTGAAGGGGGACATCAAGATCTACCCCTTGCCCCACATGCCGGTGATCAAGGACCTGATCCCCGACCTGACCCATTTCTATGCCCAGCATGCCAGCATCATGCCGTGGCTCGAGACGAAGACCAACCGCCCCGCCAAGGAATGGCGCCAGTCGATCGAGGATCGGTCAAAGCTGGACGGGCTTTATGAATGCGTGATGTGCGCCTCATGCTCGACCGCTTGTCCAAGCTACTGGTGGAACTCGGACCGGTTCCTTGGACCGGCCGCCCTTTTGCACGCCTACCGCTGGATTATCGACAGCCGGGATGAGGCGACGGGGGAGCGCCTGGACGCGCTGGAAGACCCGTTCAAGCTTTACCGTTGCCACACGATCATGAACTGCGCCAAGACCTGCCCGAAGGGCCTGAACCCGGCCAAGGCGATTGCCGAGATCAAGAAGATGATGGTCGAGCGGGTGGTGTGAGCCTGTCGCCCTGGCGTTGGGCGCGGGCGGAATTTTCGAAAATTCCGCATCGGAGCCTTTGAAGGCTCCGGTACGATTTCTTTGAAGAAATCGGGGCCTGACGGTCAGCTGTAACGCTCCACCGTTCCGGCCTGCGCGTCATCATAGCGGTCACCCCAGGCCCAGCCGGGCGGAAGCAGGCGATCGATCTCGGCGCGGTCTTCGTCGGTCAGGTCAATCTCGGGCGCTTGCAGCCAACTGTGCAAATGCGCGGCGCTGCGGGTGCCGGGGATGGGCAGAATGTGCGGACCCCGGTCCAGCAGCCAGGCGAGGGCGAGGGCCGCGGGCGTGTCGCCCCGGCTTTCGGCATGGTCGTGAAAGGCCTGGAGCCGAGAGCGGTTCTGCGGCCAGTTTTCCGGATGGAAACGCGGAATGCGGGTGCGGAATTCACCGCTGGCGAAGGTTGCAGGGTCGGCCATCGGCGTGCCGAAGACGCCCCGGGCCAGCGGGGAAAACGGCACAAAGGCCACGCCAAGCCGGGCGCAAAGCTGGATCAGCCCCAGTTCAGGCTGCCGGGTCCAAAGCGAGTATTCGTTCTGCACTGCCATCACCGGATGCACCGCATGGGCCCGTTCCAGCGTGTAGGGGGCGATTTCCGACAGGCCGTAGCCCAGGATTTTCCCTTCCTGAACAAGATCTTTCATGGTGCCAGCCAGATCCTCGGCCGGGATCTGCGGGTCATGGCGGTGGGCGTAGAAGAGGGTGACATGGTCCACCCCAAGGCGTTTCAACGAGCCTTCGAGCTCCGCGCGCAGATGTTCCGGCCGGTTGTCGATACGGCGGGCGGGGTCGTCGGTGAAGGCCGCCTTGGTGGCGATATGGGGTCGGTGCTTGCGGGTGCGCAGCCACTGGCCCAAGACGGTTTCGCTGACCCCCTTGCCGTAGATGTTCGCCGTATCAAGGAAGGTGATCCCGGCGTCCCAGGCGGCATCAAGGGTGCGCAAGGATTCAGCCTCGGTCGTCGCGCCGAAGATGCCGCCAAAGGACAGGCAGCCAAGGCCAAGGGCGGAAACCTTTGGGCCGTTTAGCCCTAGTTTGCGGGTTCTCATGCGGTCACATAGTGCAGGCCCTGAAACCGGGCGCGGAGGGCGCGGGTTCTGGGGGCAATGGTTTCCGGGGCGTTGGAGCGCAAGGCTTCGGCGATCAGCGCGGCAAGGGCGCACAGGAAGCCCATCAGGGCGAAGATCTTGACGGTCAGAAGCCGCGTGTTGACGCCCGACAGTTCGGCGGCATCCGAGTTGCCGCCGGTGGCGAAGATGTAGCGGCCGAGCCGCGTCTTGCGGGCGACGATGGTCATGACCACGGCCACCAGGATCAGCAGCAGGACCGAAATCGGCAGGCCGAAGCCTTCGGTATAGCCTGCGGGCATCACCTCGCCGCGCGCCTCGAACATGCGTTGCAGGCGCGCCTCGGGCACCTGGTAGGCGTTCAGGACCGCGACGAACCCCAGGATCGCGCCGGCGATCAGCGCCGACAGCAGCGCCTCGGCCCAGAGCGGCTTGACCGGGAAGTCATGC
>JAAUPC010000419.1 GCA_012036325.1 Paracoccaceae bacterium | reverse complement strand
CGCCGCAAGCGGGATCAGCAGCCCCAACGCCAGCACCGCACCCGGCGCGGCATAGCCGACCAGCGTCAAAGGCAGCACCCAGCGCATCACCCGCGACCTTGACTGGCGCAGGGCATAGACCAGGAACAAGGCCGCCCCCACCGTGGCCAACGATGCCAGCCCCGCCACGACCAGCGTATTCAGCAACGCCTCACCCAGGCCCGGGGCCAGCCAGCCCTCTGGGGCCGCGGCGCTGTTGGCCAGCATCACCCCGACCGGCAGCACAAAGCCGAAAGCGAAGGGCAGAAGGCAGGCCGCCGTCGCCAGCCAGCGGCGGGGGCCAAGGATCGCCTGCCGCTCGATCGGGCGAGAGCCGCGGCCAATCCGGTAAAACCGGGCCGATCCGCGCCCCGCCCGCTCCAGCCCGACCAAAACCAGGATCAGCATCAGGATCACCCCGGCAATCTGCGCTGCCCCCCCGGCATTGCCGCCGTTCAGCCAGGTCGAAAAGATGCCGGTGGTCAGTGTCTGCACCCCGAAATGCTGGACCGTGCCGTAATCGGCCACCGTCTCCATCAGGGCCAAGGCGACGCCTGCGGCGATGGCGGGGCGCGCAAGGGGCAGCCCCACGCGCCAGAAAAGGCCCCAAGGTCCGCAACCCAAGGCACGGGCCACCTCATAGGTGCAACCGGACTGCTCTCGGTAGGCCGCACGCGCCAGAAGGTAGACATATGGATAAAGCGCCAGCGACAGGACCAGCACGGCGGCCCACAAGGACCGCGTCTCGGGAAACCAGTAGTCTCGGGCTGAGGCCCAGCCGAAGGCCGTCCGCAGGCTGGACTGGAACGGCCCGGCATAATCCAGGAAGTCAACCAGCGCATAGGCCCCGACATAGGCTGGAATTGCCAGCGGGAACAAAAGTGCCCAAGCCAGCCAGTCACGCCCCGGAAACCGGTACTGGCTGACCAGCCAGGCCGCGCCGGTGCCGATCAGCGCCGTCAAAAGCGCCACCCCCAGCATCAGAAGGATGGTCGTGCCCAGATAGCGCGGCAGCACCGTCGCCATGAGATGCGGCCAGATGTTTTCCACCGGATTGAACGCGATCCAGACAATCGACAGGATCGGCGCCAGCACCACCATCGCAATCAGCACGGCCCCCGGCGCCCAGAGGTCAAACCGCGCGCGGCGGGGGTACGGGGCAAGTTGACTGAAATGGTCGGCCATAGCCGCAGGGCTTACAGGAAAGCGATTTAACTGTCCAGAAAGCCCCTTACGGTAGCCTGCCCGCGCCGCTACAACGCGAGGACAGATCCTGACCAATGCCCCCCAGCCGGAAACACAAGGCCCGATGCGCATCGTCTATCACCTGGGTGCCCACTGCACCGATGAGGACCGGCTGGTTCGCTGCCTTTTGAAGAACCGGGCGGCGCTGGCCGAACAGGGGATCGCAGTCCCCTCGCCCACCCGCTATCGCAAGCTTTTGCGCGACACGGCGATGCAATTGCGCGGTCAGACCGCCTCGGAAGAGACCCAGGCCCTGGTCCTGCAGCAGATCATGGATGAGCCGGACGCCGATCGGGTGATCCTATCCTGGCCAAGCTTCCTGTCCTTCCCGGCCTGGGCGCTGCGCGGATCGCTTTACGCGGCGGCGGGGGAACGGGTGGCCGCCTTCACCCGGATCTTCCCCGATACCGAGGCAGAGTTTCACCTTGCCCTGCGCAACCCGGCGACCTTCCTGCCCTCGCTTCAGGATGCGGTAAACGCCAAAGGGCGCGAGGATATCCTGACCGGCATCGACCCGATGCAGATGCGCTGGTCCGATGCGGTGCGCCAGATCCTGATCCACAATCCGGGCGTGCCGCTGACGGTCTGGTGCAATGAAGAAACCCCCCTCATCTGGCCCGAGGTGCTGCAGGCCGTCTCGGGCCATCAGCCGGGGCTGGCGCTGACCGATGATGATGACCTTCTGGCCAGCATCATGACCGAGATTGGCATGGGGCGGATGAAGGCCTATTGCGCCGAACACCCGCCGCAATCGGTGACCCAACGCCGCCGGATCACCACGGCCTTCCTGGAAAAGTTCGCCCGCCCCGACGAGGTGGAGCAGGAGATTACCCTGCCCGGCTGGACCGCAGACCTGGTTGAGGCTTTGACCCACGCCTATCTGCAGGATGTGGAACGCATCAAGCGCCTGCCCGGCGTCACCCTGATCGAAGCCTGACCTGCGCGGGCCGCGTCGCAGCCCGCTGCCACTCGCTCAGCTCATGCCAAGGGCGGTCTTGTAAAGCTCAAGCACCGCCTCTTCTTCGGCCAGCTCATCCGGCTTGCGTTTGCGCAGGGCGATCACCTTGCGCAGCACGCGCGTGTCATAGCCGCGCCCCTTGGCTTCGGCCATCAGCTCTTTCTGCTGGTCGGCGACGTCCTTCTTCTCGGACTCAAGCTGTTCGAACCGTTCGATGAACTGGCGCAGCTCGTCTGCGGTCACGGCATAGGGATCGTTCGCGTCGGCCATATCATCTCGGGTCAGGTCGGGGGAAGTTGCAGGTTCCTACCCTGCCCTGCCCTCCGGGTTCAAGACGGATCAGAGCGGTCTGGCAGGATCGGCGGCTTGAAGCGGCCGGGCGAAGCCGCTACGTGCGTGGCCAGGGAACGTGACAGGGGTGGATCGATGCAGGCCTTGATCTGGACAGGGGCAGCCTTGACGCTGGCCGGGATTGGCGGCCTTGGCTATTGTGTGGTCAAGGCGATGCAGGCACGAAAGGCTGGCCTTGACGATGCCGCTATGCGGGCCGCCTTGCAAAAGGTGGTCACGCTGAACATGGCAGCGCTTGGCGTGTCGGCCTTGGGGCTGATGCTGGTCATCACCGGCATCGCGCTGGGTTAGGCCTCGTTCAAGGCCGCCAGCGTCAGCCCGTCGCGGATCAGCCGATCCAACAGCGGTGGCGGCGTCCAAAGGGCGTTCTCCTCGGCCCAAAGCCGCAGATCGCGGCGCAAGAGCATCAGCCCACGCCGGTCCGCCAGATCGCATCGGGCCGCCCTGCCAACGCGCAAAGCCATGCCCGGCCACCAGGGCGTGGTCAATGTCCGACGCCGCCGCGCC
>JAAUPC010000418.1 GCA_012036325.1 Paracoccaceae bacterium | reverse complement strand
GCCCTCTGTCCACGCAGGACAGGGGGCGGGAGTGAGGGATTTCAAGGGGTTGGCTGTGGGCGTTAGGGGGGTGTTAAGGGTTTGTCACGGAACACCTCACGCTATCTAGAAGCGTCAACCAGACCCAGTATGCTAGTTATCTTCCTTTTCGTGCCATCTTCGCCCTGACGAACTTCAGTGACGCCTCGGCCTGCACCTTGGTCGTCGGGTCTTTTTCAAGCGTGGCCAAGACAGGCTCGGCTTGCTGGACCGGAATGCGCCGCTCCAGTGCCCAGATCAGCACGACGCGGCTTTTGCCATTGGCGGGGTCCAGAGACAGTGAGATTAACTCGTCAAACTGTTCTGGCCCAGCCGCTCCGCACAGCGCGACGGCGAGCGCGTCCCTGACGTTTTCGTCAGTCTCACGCTTGTAGAGGCGAACGAGCTCATCCCAATAAGGGCGGGCCGCGCCGTCCGACATGGCGCGGGCGATGCCTTCACGGACTTTCGGCGGATAGTCCAGTTTGAGGTGTTTGCAAAGAACTGGCATCGCCCCGGGGAACGACTCCTTTCGGCTGACCATGTCCCAGACTGACTTAATCGCCACACCAGCTGCTTGAACTTCTGCGACAATGGGAGCTTCGTCTGAGGCGTACTGTTCATCTGCAAGAGCCCGCCACTCGCGCACTAGCAGTTCCCGTATGGCGGGGTCGTCACCTTTCCAGCGCCCAGTAGCTTTCAATTGCTCAAGATACTCTGGCCAGCCGGGAACCCTATCTTCAAACGAGTGTCCGTTCATGGAAGGAACCTATTTAGGACTATCATGCCGTTGTTGACGGCGCTTTGAAGCGGCCCAGTCAATACAGTGCTCTGCCGAACGTAGAGGTCGAATTGCATTCCCATGCTCTTCGCATATTGCGCGTAGTCCTGAAGCTGCTGCGTGTAGGAAAGTTTTGCAACATTTTTCACTTCGCTCAAGACGTTAGGGAGGATTCCGTCTGGAAACCTGTTGCGCCCAAACATCCGTACCATTTCCTTCGGGCCGATGTTGTGTGCCGCGCGAACCGCAGCCTCGCCGAGTTCGCCGACCGTCCTGATCGAGAGAGTCTTCGCGGCAGTTCCGCTAAAGAGAGATTTTACTCCCTTTAGGCCAAGTTGACCAAACTGTTTGGCGAGAGCTGCGCCGCCCACGATGTCGAAGATCCAGTCGGCTGAAGCAGCTTGCCCGTTTGGGCTGATCGAGTTTTCGTAGAATTGTCGTTTGCTTTCGGGATAGGTCGATCTTGAAAAGCCAGGCTCCGGCTTCACTGCGGCGTGATAGCTGGAATATGATTTTTCATAGGAGTTTCCAAAGGTCTTGTCCGACCATCTGGACCCGCTGTCACCAAACGTACGGTTAAACGAGCCTTCACCGAACACCTTATCCCAAGTGCGATCCACCCAAGAGTTCCCGCCCGGATCAAACTTGCTCACCGGGTCGTTATAGCTGTAGCTGAACCTATTGGTCCCCACGCCTTCCATCGTCACGTCGAACCAGTCGGGCTGGAGGAACAGCGGCAGCTCCGGGTCGTAGTACCTCGCGTTCAGGTATTGCAGCCCTGCGTCAGCGTCGTAGCGTTCGCCGATCCAGCCTTTGGTCTCCGGTGCCGCATTCCCCGGCAGGACCCATTCGGACTGCTCGCCGAAGGGTTTGTAGAGGGCGGCCTCGATCTTCGCACCGGCGGCATTGGTGATGGCCCGCACCGACGACAGCCCATCGCGGTGAAGATAGGTGGCCGCGGCGGGGGTGAGGCCGTTCAGGAGTTTGACGGCCGGATGCGGGTATGTCAGCACCTGCTCCGCACCCGCGATCTTCCACTTCCGGACCTCCACCGCGCCGAAATACACCGTGGCGGGGCCGGTTGCGGGGATCGTGGTGCAGTCTTGCGTGGGGGGCAGGCCCTCGACCTTCTTCAGCCGCTTGGCCAAATCAGGTGACCGACAGCAGCCTGGTGCCGCAGGTCCGGTCACCGCCTTAACAAAACCCTAACGCCCGCAGCCAAGCCGTTGATATCAATCAGCATTCCCAAAGTGTCCACCGTGGACACCCTGCAGATCAGGCAACGAAGGGGAAAGGTTGGCGCGGTGGACGGGGCTCGAACCCGCGACCCCCGGCGTGACAGGCCGGTACTCTAACCAACTGAGCTACCACCGCGCGTGAGGGGTGGGATAGACGCATCCGGGGGGGGGCGTCAATGGGGTGCGGTGGGAATTTAGCGGTCAGGGGCCGGGATGAATTCGGCGTTGTCCTCGGGTGGGAGTTTGAAGCGGCCATGGGCCCAGTCCCCCGCCCGCCAGGCCTCTTTCGCGGCCTCGATCCGCTCTTTGGAGGAGGCAACGAAGTTCCACCAGATCAGCCGCGGCCCATCCATCGTGGCCCCGCCCAGCAGCATGATCCGTGCGCCCGTGGCCCCTGCCCTGACGCTGATCCGGTCACCCGGCCGGAAGACCAGCATCTGGCCGGCGGGGAAAGTCTGGCCCCCGACCGTCACCTCGCCCTGCAGGATGTAGACGCCCCGGTCCTCCTGCCCGTCAGGAAGAGGGATCGCGGCACCCGGGGCGAGGGTCGCGTCGGCATAGAACATCTCGGCCGGGGTTTCGATCGGGGCGGCCTCGCCCCATGCGGTTCCAAGGATCAGGCGGACGGTCTTGCCCTCTCCCTCCAGCACGGGAAGGGCGCTGGCGGGGGTGTGGGCAAAGGCCGCCGGGTCATCCTCTTGCGCCTTCGGCAGGGCCAGCCAGGTCTGCAGGCCGAAGAGGCTCTGCCCGGTCTGGCGGACCTCATCATCGGTGCGCTCGGAATGGGTGATCCCCCAGCCTGCCTTCATCCAGTTCACGGCGCCCGGTTCGATCCACTGGTCGGTGCCGAGGCTGTCGCGGTGGTGCATCCGGCCCTTGAGAAGGTAGGTCACCGTTCCGAGGCCTATATGGGGGTGGGGGCGGACGTCGATGCCCTGGCCGGTCAGAAACTCGGCCGGGCCCATCTGGTCGAAGAAGATGAAGGGACCGATCATCTGCTTTTGCGCCGACGGCAGGGCGCGCCGCACCTCGAAGCCGCCCAGATCGCGCGCAC
>JAAUPC010000020.1 GCA_012036325.1 Paracoccaceae bacterium | reverse complement strand
GGCGGGGGCTGCGACGGGGGTTCTGTCCACCCATGGCGCCTTGCGCAGCGGGCGGGACGCGGCGATTGCTGCGTTGGGCCTGACGGGGGCTGCGGACCTGCCGGAAGCAGAGGATGCGCCGGTCCGCATCTCGCCCTTGTGGCACGTGGCCCATGGCAAGGGGCGAGCCTGGATCGACCAGCAGAACGATGTGACCGTGAAGGACATCAAGCTGGCCGAGCAGGAGAATTTCACCAGCGTGGAGCATATGAAGCGCTACACCACGCTTGGGATGGCGACGGATCAGGGCAAGACGGGCAATGTCATCGGTCTGGCGATCATGGCGGAGCTAACCGGGCGCTCAATCCCCGAGACGGGGACGACGATATACCGGCCGCCCTATACTCCGGTCGCCCTGGGCGCGCTGGCGGGGCGGTCGCGGGGCAAGGAATTCAAGCCTTACCGGCTGACCCCCAGCCACCACTGGGCGGCGGAGCAGGGTGCCACTTTTGTCGAGGTCGGAAACTGGCTGCGGACGCAATGGGTGCCCAAGGCGGGCGAGACGGAGTGGCGGCAATCGGTGGACCGGGAAGTGCTGACGACGAGGGCCTCGGTAGGCATCTGCGACGTCACCACCTTGGGCAAGATCGACATTCAGGGCACCGATGCGGCGGCTTTCCTTGACAAAGTCTATGCCAATACCTTCTCAACGCTGCCGGTCGGCAAGTGCCGCTATGGCCTGATGCTGCGCGAGGATGGCATCGTCTTTGACGACGGCACCACGGCGCGGATGGATGAACATGAGTTCATAATGACCACGACGACTGCCAATGCGGTGACGGTGTTCCGGCATCTGGAGTTCTGCCGTCAGTGCCTTTGGCCGGATATGGACGTGCAGTTGATCAGCACCACCGAGGCCTGGGCGCAGTTTTCCGTCGCTGGACCCAATGCGCGGAAGCTGCTGCAGAAGGTCGTCGATCAGGACATCAGCGATGCGGCCTTCCCCTTCATGGGGGCCGGGAACATCACAGTTGGCGGGTTGCGGGCGCGGCTCTTCCGGATCAGTTTTTCGGGTGAGTTGGCCTATGAAATCGCGGTTCCGACGCGCTATGGCGATGCGCTGTTGCGGCGGATGCTGGAAGCCGGGGCAGAGTTTGACGCCATCGTCTACGGCACCGAGGCGCTGGGTGTGATGCGGATCGAAAAGGGCCATGTGGCGGGCGGAGAGTTGAACGGGCAATCCACCGCGCTGAACATGGGGCTGGGCAAGATGGTGTCGAAGAAGAAGGATTCCATCGGCATGGTGCTTAGCCAGCGCGAGGGGCTGACCGATCCAGATGGCTACCGGCTGGTCGGCGTGCGGCCTGTGGACCCGAAGGGCAAACTGACGGCGGGCAGTCATTTCCTTGCGGTCGGCGCGGCTGCGGTGGCGGCGAATGATGGGGGGTGGCTGACCTCAAAGGTCTATTCGCCGCATGTCGGCAGCGACATCGCGCTGGGCTATCTGAAGGGCGGGGATCAGAAGATCGGCCAGCGGATGCGGGCGGTCAATCTTGTTGGCGGGACGGAGACGCTGGTGGATATCGTCAGCCCGCATTTTGTTGATCCGGAAGGAGGGCGGTTGCGTGGCTGATCTGCGGGCATTGACAGCGCTGGGGGTGCATGAACCGGCGGTGGTCACGGTCGGACCGCTGACCATCAGCGAACGCTTTGACATTGCGGTGGCATCGTTGGCCGTTCGGCGGGGGCGGGACTTGATGGGCGCGGCCAAGACGGCCGGGGTGCCTTTGCCGTTGCCGGCGCAGTATCAGGCGGCCGCGCCTTACAGCGCCTTCTGGGTGACGCCCGAGATGTGGTTCGTCGAAGCCCCCTTCGCCAGCCATGAGGCGATTGCGGCCCTTCTGAAGGCTGCTTTCGCGGATGCCGCCAGCATCACCGAACAAACCGACGCTTGGGTGATCTTCGACCTGCATGCCCGCGACCTTGCGCTGGTGTTGGAGCGGCTCTGCAACGTCGATTTCCGCACTGCGCCAGAGGGTCATGCCACGCGGACGGTGATCGATCACCTGGGCTGTTACCTCGTGAAACTTGGCGCAGGCGCGGCACGGGTCTATGGCCCGAGGTCGAGCGCGCAAAGCCTGTTGCATGCGGTGGAAGTGGCGGCAGCTTCGGCTTTCTGAGGGTTTGGCTTGATGTGACCGGTGTTTCCCGGTAGTGAAAATCTGTAGCAGTCATGTGTTGCAAGGTGCTTTCATGTCAGACGGCGACGCCAGGCAAAGCCTGCCACGCGGCAAGCCTGCCTTTGACCAGGACCCCCACCGCCTGCGTGAGATCAGCGAGCGCAATCTTGAAGCCGCGATTGGCCGTGAGGTGCGCAATTTTCGTCGCCAGCAGGGGATGACCGTGGCCGATCTGGCGGCGGTCACGGGCCTGTCGATCGGAATGCTGTCGAAGATCGAGAACGGCAATACCTCGCCCAGCCTGACCACGTTGCAGGTCTTGTCCCATGCGTTTTCGGTGCCCGTCACGTCCTTCTTCAAAAGCTATGAAGAACGCCGCGAAGCGCAGCATGTGAAAGCTGGCCAGCATATCGAGATTGCACGCCGGGGCACACGGGCGGGGCACCAGTACAACCTTCTGGGGCATATCGGGTCAAACAGCTCGGGCGTGGTGGTGGAGCCTTACATCATCACCCTGACGACCGAGAGCGACACCTTTCCCGCCTTCCAGCATGAGGGGCTGGAGCTTCTCTACATGCTGCAAGGTGAGGTCGACTATCGCCACGGCGATGAGGTTTACGCCCTGAAGCCCGGCGACAGCTTGTTCTTTGACGCTGACGCTCCGCATGGGCCAGAGGTGTTGGTCAAACTGCCCGCGCGCTATCTGTCGGTGATTTGCTATCCGCAGGGCTAGGCTGATCCCTTTCCCAAGATGCGCGCCGCAAAAATTTTCGGCGAAAATTTTTGCGCCCCCAGGGGTCAGCGAGCGGAATAGTTTCCCACAGGGTGAAAAAAGTTTCTCACCAGTTGATGGCCGCAGAGGACGGTGCTAGCGTCAAACGGTGATGTGAGGGAGACGAATCCATGTGCGGCATCGTTGGGCTGTTCCTGAAAGACCCGAAACTGGAACCCCGCTTGGGTGAAATGCTGACAGACATGCTGATCACGATGACCGACCGGGGTCCGGATAGCGCCGGGATCGCCATCTACTCGGGTGCCAAGGACGGTCTGGGCAAGATCACCGTGCAGTCGGCGCAGCCGGAGCGGGATTTCAAGACCCTTGACGCCGACCTGCACGCCGCCATCGGCCAGCCGGTGGCACTGCTGGTCAAATCCACCCATGCGGTGATCGAAGTGCCGATGGCCCAGATGGACGCCGCCCGCACCGCGCTTGCCCACCTCCGCCCCGAGGTGAAGGTGATGAGCGCGGGTGACAGCATTGAGATCTTCAAGGAAGTCGGCCTGCCGAAAGACGTGGCCCGCCGCTTTGACGTGGCGAAAATGACTGGCACCCATGGCATCGGCCACACCCGCATGGCCACGGAAAGCGCTGTCACGACAATGGGTGCGCATCCGTTTTCCACCGGGCCGGACCAGTGCCTTGTCCATAACGGCAGCCTCTCCAACCACAACGGGTTGCGGCGTGAGCTGATCCGCAAGGGCATGACCTTCGAGACGCAGAACGACACCGAAGTTGCCGCCGCCTATGTCAGTCAGAAGCTGAAGGAAGGCGAGGATCTTGGCAGCGCGCTTGAGGCGGGGCTGGACGATCTGGACGGGTTCTTCACCTTTGTCGTCGGCACCAAGAACGGCTTTGGCGTGGTGCGAGACCCCATTGCCTGCAAGCCCGCCGTGATGGCCGAAACCGATGCCTATGTCGCCTTCGGGTCGGAATACCGCGCGCTGGTGAACTTGCCGGGGATCGAGGAGGCCCGCGTCTGGGAACCCGAGCCCGCCACTGTCTACTTCTGGGAGCGTTGAATGCAGACCTTCGACCTTGGCGCAGAGGGCTTGCGCGCGCTGAATTCCTCGCTGCACGCCCTGAAGGGCCAGACCAACATGACCGCTTGGGAAGTCATAAACCCCAAAGGCGCGCATGCGATTGCGGCCGGAGTAGATGCGCCGGTGGATATCACCGTGCGGGGATCGACTGGATATTACTGCGCGGGCATGAACAAGCAGGCGACGATCCGGATCAAAGGGTCGGCCGGGCCGGGCGTCGCGGAAAACATGATGAGCGGAACGGTGATCATCGACGGCGATGCCAGCCAGTACGCCGGGGCCACCGGGCGGGGCGGGCTTCTTGTCATCAAGGGCAACGCCAGCAGCCGCTGCGGGATTTCGATGAAGGGCATCGACATCGTGGTGCATGGCAACATCGGGCACATGTCCTGTTTCATGGCGCAGTCGGGGAATGTGCTGGTGCTGGGCAATGCCGGTGAGGCGCTGGGTGACAGCCTTTACGAGGCGCGGATTTTCGTGCGCGGGTCGGTCAAGTCGCTGGGCGCGGACTGCATTGAGAAAGAGATGCGGGATGAACATTTCCTGATCATCGAAGACCTTCTGCGCCGGGGTGAGGCGGAGGGCAAAGCCAAGCCTGAGGAGTTCCGCCGTTACGGCTCGGCCCGCAAGCTGTATACGTTCAACATCGACAACGCGTCGTCGTACTGAGGCAACATGAGCGATTTTCCCCGTACCCCGCCGCGCTATTCGGCCACTTTCACCCCCGCCGTGAACGCCGAAATCCGCCGTGCGGCCGCGACCGGCATCTATGACATTCGTGGCGGTGGCACGAAGCGGCACCTGCCGCATTTCGACGATCTTCTTTTTCTTGGCGCGTCCATCAGCCGCTACCCGCTGGAAGGCTACCGCGAGAAATGCGCGACGGATGTCTGGCTTGGCACGCGTTTTGCCAAGAACCCGATCCATCTTGATATCCCGATCACCATCGCGGGCATGAGCTTTGGTGCGCTGTCTGGTCCCGCGAAAGAGGCGTTGGGGCGTGGGGCAACGGAAGCGGGGACCAGCACGACAACCGGCGATGGCGGCATGACCGAGGAAGAGCGGGGGCATTCCAAGACCCTTGTCTATCAATATCTTCCCAGCCGCTATGGCATGAACCCCGACGACCTCCGCCGTGCTGATGCGATTGAAATCGTCGTGGGCCAGGGTGCCAAGCCCGGCGGCGGCGGCATGCTTCTGGGCCAGAAGATCAGCGACCGCGTTGCCAATATGCGGAACCTGCCCAAGGGGATCGACCAACGTTCAGCCTGCCGCCACCCGGACTGGACCGGGCCGGATGACCTTGAGATCAAGATCCTGGAACTGCGCGAGATCACCAACTGGGAAAAGCCGATCTATGTGAAGGTCGGCGGCGCGCGGCCTTATTATGACACGGCGCTGGCGGTGAAGGCGGGGGCCGATGTGGTTGTCCTTGACGGCATGCAGGGCGGCACGGCGGCGACGCAGGATGTGTTCATCGAACATGTTGGCATGCCGATCCTCGCCTGCATTCCGCAAGCCGTGAAGGCGCTTCAGGACCTTGGCATGCACAGACGCGTGCAGCTGATCGTTTCTGGCGGCATCCGGTCGGGCGCGGATGTGGCAAAGGCGATGGCCTTGGGCGCGGATGCGGTTTCCATCGGGACGGCGGCGCTGATCGCGCTTGGCGACAATGACCCGAAGTGGGAGGCCGAGTATCAGGCCCTGGGCACCACTGCCGACGCCTATGACGACTGGCACGAAGGCCGCGACCCCGCCGGGATCACCACGCAAGACCCGGAGCTTGCCGCGCGGTTTGATCCGGTGTTGGGCGGGCGGCGGCTGAAGAACTACCTCAAGGTCATGACGCTGGAAGCGCAGACCATCGCACGCGCTTGCGGCAAGAACCACCTCCACAATCTGGAGCCCGAGGACCTCTGCTCCCTCACCATCGAGGCGGCGGCGATGGCGGGGGTTCCGCTGGCGGGGACGAACTGGATACCAGGAAAGAACGGCGGCTTCTAAGGAAGCCGCCTTTTTCATAATCATAAAGACGACAGGGGAGTGACAGTGATGGCTAAGGACCTTGCCAAATGGGCGAAGGAAAAGGGCGTCAAGTATTTCATGATTTCCTACACCGACCTGTTTGGGTCGCAGCGGGCCAAGCTGGTGCCGACGCAGGCGATCAACGACATGGCGTTGGAAGGGGCGGGCTTTGCAGGCTTTGCGACCTGGCTTGACCTGACGCCTGCGCACCCCGACCTGATGGCTGTGCCGGACCCTTCGTCGGCGATCCAGCTGCCGTGGAAGAAAGAGGTGGCCTGGGTCGCGGCGCGGGCGACGATGGAGGAAAAGCTTGTCGATCAGGCCCCGCGCAACGTGCTGGAGCGTCTGGTGGCCGAGGCCGCGAAGGAAGGCCTGCGCGTCAAGACGGGGGTGGAGCCGGAGTTCTTCATCCTGAACGCCGATGGCTCGGGCCCGTCGGACATCTACGACACCGCGGAAAAGCCTTGCTATGACCAGCAGGCGGTGATGCGGCGCTATGACGTGATCTCTGAGGTCTGCGACTACATGCTGGAGCTGGGCTGGGAGGCCTACCAGAACGACCACGAAGACGCGATCGGCCAGTTTGAGATGAACTGGAAGTACGACGATGCCCTCCAGACCGCCGACAAGCACAGCTTCTTCAAGTTCATGGTCAAGTCGGTGGCCGAAGAGCACGGCTTCCGCGCGACCTTCATGCCGAAGCCGTTCAAGGGGCTGACGGGGTCGGGGTGCCATGCCCATATCTCGGTATGGAGCCTGGATGGCAAGACCAATGCCTTCGCCGACAAGTCGAAGGAATTGGGTCTGTCGGACCAGGGCGGACGTTCCTGGGCGGGATCATGAAGCATGCCAGCGCGCTGGCGGCGATCTGCAACCCGACGGTGAACAGCTACAAACGGATCAATGCGCCCCGCACGTCATCGGGTGCCACCTGGGCGCCGAACACGGTGACCTGGACCGGGAACAACCGGACCCACATGGTCCGCGTGCCGGGGCCGGGGCGGTTTGAGCTGCGGCTGCCGGACGGGGCGGCGAACCCGTATCTGCTGCAGGCGGTGATTATCGCGGCGGGGCTGGATGGGGTGCGGACCAAGGCGGACCCTGGGAAGCGGTATGATATCGACATGTATCAGATGGGGCACACGGTGAAGGGGGCACCGAAGCTGCCCTTGAACCTGCTGGACGCTCTGCGGGAGTATGACCGGGACCGGACGTTGAAGGCGATGATGGGGGAGGAGTTTTCGTCGGCCTACATCAAGCTGAAGACGCAGGAATGGAATTCCTACTGCGGCCATTTTTCGAAATGGGAGACGGAAAATACGCTGGATATCTGAGATGTGTCCACGGTGGACAAATCGAGGTCAGATTAAGATTCCAATGGGTTGGCTGTGGGCGTTCAGGAAATCTTAAGATATTAGACGCGTCAGAGTCACACTAATCGTTAGCCCTGAAGCGCGGGGCTGGCGCAGGCGTTTGGGGGGGTGGCCTCAGCAAACTGCCCACCCTGAGCGATAGCGATTGTGCCGCCGCCGTGCTATCGTACGCAGATGAAAAAGTATGGCCGCACATTCCATCTGCCGTGTTCACCCGGTGCCTCCAGCGATGACAAGATTATGTCTTCGATTGAAGGCCTGATGGTCGAGGATCTGGTCATCACCGAAAAAATGGACGGTGAGAATACGACCATTCATTCGGGCGGAGCACATGCGCGGAGCCCGGATAGCCGTTACCACCCTTCCCGAGATTGGCTGAAAGCCTTCGCGGCAGGCATCTCTCCGTATTTGGCAGAGGACGAAAGGATCGTTGGCGAAAACCTGTATGCCCGTCATTCGGTCGCCTATGATGCGCTTCCCTCATTCTTCCTTGGCTTTGCTTGGATCCTTGGCAGTGAGGTGCAGTCCTGGGACTTGACGCAGGCGCGTTTCGATGAGTTGGGCATTCAACCCGTAGCCACGCTTTACCGGGGCCGCTACCGCGCCGGGCTGTTTGAGGATTTGGCGCGGACCCTTGACCTATCAATGCAAGAGGGCTTTGTCGCACGGATAGCGGACGCTTTCGCGGAAAGCGACATGCCCAAGCGAGTGGGAAAATACGTCCGGGAGGGGCACGTCCAGTCAGAAATCCACTGGATGAAGGCAGACCTTATCCCCAATCGCCTGGCTTAAGCCTAACGGCAGCGTCGTCCGCTAACTGGCCGTTACTCCACCGCGAATTCCGGCCCGGCGATGTGGACGGCCAGCAGGCAGCCGTTCGGGGTGTAGCTGTTATGCTCCGTCCCGTCGCGGTAGAAGACAAGGTCACCGGCGCGGAAGATGGTGCCGTCGCTTTCGTGAAGCTCACCCTCCAGAATCAGGAACTGTTCATGGCCGTTGTGGCGGTGGCCGCGGGTCGTCATGCCGGCGGGCATGCGGTAGACGTGAAAGCCGGTCCCAAGCTCAACCGTGTCGTCCAGTTGCAGGATCTCATCCCCAAGCGCCTCGCCGTCAGGGTAGACGAAGGCGGTGAACTTTGCGTCGCGGATATTTGCGATGCGGCGGTCGTTCGGGTCGATCGGTTTCATGGGCGCGCTCCGGTTCGGTTTCCGCAACTATGCTGGGCCATTGACTGCAAAGTCAATGAGACGGTGACGCGCGACACAGAGGCAGTTGCCCGGCCCCCGATGATCTGCCAGTTTTCATCCCAACGGCGCGAGTCGGTGCCAGGGTTCGGGCTTTGTGCCCGTGAGTATGTTTACCACCAGGAAGAAGATTTGACAGCTACGCAACTCTGCTTCTAGGTTTCACGACAACAACGCCCGCAGTCAATGCAGGCAAGCAAACAGCCGGAGGTTGAAATGAAGAAGCGAGTTGCCGTCATTGGTGCGGGGCCATCGGGTCTGGCGCAGTTGCGGGCGTTCCAGTCGGCGCAAGCGAAAGGCGCCGAGATCCCCGAGGTGGTGTGCTTTGAGAAGCAGTCCAACTGGGGGGGCCTTTGGAACTACACCTGGCGGACGGGTCTGGATGAGCATGGTGAGCCGGTTCATTGCAGCATGTACCGCTATCTGTGGTCGAACGGGCCGAAAGAGGGGTTGGAATTCGCCGACTATTCGTTCGAGGAGCATTTCGGCAAGCAGATCGCCAGCTACCCGCCGCGTGCCGTGCTGTTCGACTATATCGAAGGCCGGGTGAAGAAGGCCGGGGTGCGCGACTGGATCCGGTTTTCCACCACGATCCGCATGGTCAAGTACAACGAGGCCAAGGGCAACTTTACCGTCACCGCGCATGATCTGGCGGGTGACCGGATGTATGACGAAGAGTTTGACAATGTGATCGTGGCGTCGGGCCACTTCTCGGTGCCGAACGTGCCGGAATACCCCGGTTTCGACAAATTCAACGGCCGGGTCCTACATGCCCATGACTTCCGCGACGCGCGGGAGTTTACGGGCAAGGACCTTCTCCTGCTCGGCTCAAGCTATTCGGCTGAGGATGTGGGCAGCCAGTGCTGGAAATACGGGGCGAAGTCGGTGACCGTCGCCTATCGCCATGCGCCGATGGGGTTCAACTGGCCGGAAAACTGGAAGGAAGTGCCCAAGCTGGTGCGGGTCGATGAGACGACGGCCTATTTCGAGGACGGGACGTCGAAAAAGATCGACGCGATCATCCTGTGCACGGGCTACAAGCACCATTTCCCCTTCCTGCCGGATGATCTGCGGTTGAAGACCAAGAACCGGCTGGCCACGGCGGACCTTTATAAGGGCGTGGCCTGGGTGCATAACCCCAAACTGTTCTATCTGGGCATGCAGGACCAGTGGTTCACCTTCAACATGTTCGACGCGCAGGCCTGGTGGGTGCGCGACGCGATCATGGGGCGGATTGCGGTTCCGGCTGACAAGGCCGTGCTGATGAAAGACGTGGAGGATCGCATCGCGCATGAAGATGCAGGCCAGGATGCCCATGACGCGATCCATTATCAGGGCGACTATGTGAAAGAGCTGATCGCCGAAACAGACTATCCGCCCTTTGACGTGGACGGCGCCTGCGAGGCGTTCTTCGAGTGGAAGGACCACAAGAAGGTCGACATCATGGGCTTCCGCAACAACGCCTACAAGTCGGTGATGACCGGCACGATGGCCCCGGTGCACCACACGCCGTGGAAGGATGCGCTGGAAGATTCGATGGAGAGCTATCTGAAGAACTGACCTTTGGTCTGGTCTTCCGGAACGCACTTGCCTTGGGGGCCCTGCAGTCGCGGGGCCCTTTTTACTGCCCAAATTTTAGGCATAAGACAGCACCTATGGGAATGAGCGGAAACTTTTTTGCCAGTGGTGAAGATTCCCGCCCCGGGTTGCCCCCGCGCATGGTTAAATCTGACGACAAGCCGCCCAACGCGGCAGAGAGCATAACAACAGGGGAGACACAGTATGGAAGAGCAGGTTGCCGCCCTTGCGGCAGATTTGGCTGCGCAGAAGGAAGCGACGGCCGCACTGGTCAGGACCACGGCCGAGACCTTCTACTTTCTGACGATCCCGCTGATGGTGCTGATCCATGCGGGGTTCCTGTCCTATGAAATGGGCGCGTCGCGCGCCAAGAACGCGCTGGCATCAGGCATCAAGAACATCCTGGCCTTCGCCTTCATCATCCCGACCTTCTACTATATCGGCTGGTTCATCTATCAGGCCTTCCCGACCGGGTTCACCATGTCGGCAGGGCCTGCCGGGATTTCCGGCTGGGATTATGCGGTCGGTGCGGCCAGCCCGGTGGGGCAGGCGATGGGGCCGAACGTGGCCGATAGCGTCACCGGCGTTTTCTTCGGGGCCTTCGCGATGTTCGCGGCGACGACCGCCAGCATCATGTCAGGCAGCCTGATCGAGCGGGTGAAGATCATCGGCTTTACCATCCTGGCCATCGTGCTGGGCAGCTTCGTCTGGATCCTGGGCGCGGCCTGGGGCTGGCATGCGGATGGCTGGCTGGTCACCTCGTTCGGCTATCATGACTTTGGCGCATCGGGTGTGGTGCACGCGATTGCGGGTTTCTTCACGCTGGGCGTGCTGATCAACCTTGGCGCGCGGATCGGCAAGTTCAACCCGGACGGCAGCGCCAATGTCATCCCCGGGCACTCGATGCCGGCCACGCTGGTCGGGCTGATGCTGATCATCGCCGGGTTCTGGGGTTTCCTGATGGGCTGCGTGATCTTCCCGGGCGCGCCCTGGTCCTGGACCACGGCAACCTTCGCCACGATCTACGGCACCCCGGTGACCTTGTCGGGGATGACCTTCAACATCCTGATGGGTTTTGCAGGCGGGGCGATTTCGGCCTGGGTGATGACGCGCGATCCGTTCTGGATGATGTCCGGCGCGCTGGGCGGCATCATCAGCGTGGCGGGGGGCCTGGACCTGTACTGGCCGCCGATGGCCTTCGTGATTGCGATGATCGGTGGGGCGATCATGCCCGTCGTCGCGCGGTTTGTGGAGAAGATGCAGATCGACGATGCCGTGGGCGCGGTGGCGCTGCACGGGGTTGTCGGGGTCTGGGGTGTCGTGGCCGTGGGCATCTTTGCCAGCGGCTACCCCGCACTGGCCACCGAGGGCGCACCAACGATCACGCTTTACGGGCAGGTTGTGGGGGCGCTGGTGATGGCGACGCTGGGGTTCATTCCCGGCTACATCGTCTCGTTCATCCTGAAGAAGATGGGACTGTTGCGCGCCCCGCGTGAGGCTGAGCTGATGGGCCTCGACAAGGCGAAGGTTCCGGCCATCGCCTATCCTGAACTTCTGGGTGAGGTGCGCACGCCCACCTCGCCTGCTGAATGACAGACAGAACCTCAACCGGAAAGGAAACCGCATGATCGGAACCGACATCACCGACTGGGCCGCCGTGGAAGGCGCCTATTATGCAGGCATGGGGAGCGAGGCGATCTGGCTGTTCCTGTCGATGGCCTTGTGCGCAGGCGCTTTGATCCTGGGCGCGATGCATGAAAAGAAGGCCTACAAGAAGGTGGAATAGCCCGCCAAAGCTGGTCAAACCCAAGGGGGGGCGGATCGGTCCGCCCCCCTTCTTACAGGGCTGGTATCAAAATAGCCGCGGCCCACCAGCGGCGAAGGTCTGGGGTCTGTCCAGGGACAAGGGGCCCGCCTGTCAGGACCATTCCCGCCGGGGCGCATGTTTTCTGACAAGAAATATTGTTGCACAGAATTATTGCGTTCTGTCGGGAATCGCCTGAGACTGTCGAAAAACAGATATTCTGCAGGGAGACAGTAGATGACCAATTCCTGGCGCTTTTCGACATTGATCGACCGCCACCGTGCCTTGGGTTCCGACCTTGAGGATTGGAGCGGGATGGGCACGGCCTGGTCCTATTCCAAGGGCGACCCGGACGCCGAATACATGGCGATCCGCACCAAGGCGGGGCTGATGGATGTGTCGGGCCTGAAGAAGGTGCATATCACCGGGCCTGCGGCATCCCATGTGATCGAACGCGCCACGACCCGGAACATGGAAAAGTTGACGCCCGGCCGGTCGGTCTATGCGACCATGCTGAACGACGCGGGCAAATTCATTGATGACTGCGTGATCTACCGGATGGGGCCGAATGCTTTCATGGTCGTGCACGGATCAGGCGGCGCGCATGAGCAGCTGACCATGGCCGCGACGGGGCGGGATGTCTCGATCCGGTTTGATGACAACCTGCATGATCTGTCGCTGCAGGGGCCTTTGGCGGTGGAGTATCTGGAAAAGCATGTGCCGGGCATCCGCGCGCTGCCCTATTTCCAGCACATGCAGACCAGCCTGTTCGGCAAGCCCGCGATGATCTCGCGCACCGGATATACGGGTGAGCGGGGGTATGAGCTTTTCGTGCGTGGCCAGGATGCGCCGATGATCTGGGATCGGATCCTGGAGGAAGGCAAGGGCATGGGGATCATCCCCTGCCGGTTCACCACGCTGGATATGCTGCGGACGGAATCCTACCTTCTATTCTTCCCCTTCGACAATTCCGAGATGTATCCGTTTGAAAATGAAGGCCCGGGCGACACTCTGTGGGAGCTGGGGCTGGATTTCACCGTGTCACCCGGGAAAACCGGCTTCCGCGGGGCTGAGGAGCATTACCGCCTGAAGGGGCGCGAGCGGTTCAAGATCTGGGGGCTGAAGCTGGAGGGCAAGAACGTCCCCGGCAACGGCGCGCCGGTGTTCAAGGGTGACAAGCAGGTCGGTTTGGTGACGCAGGCGATGCACTCGCCGCTGAACAACTGGACGATTGCTATTGCCCGCCTGCCGGTCGACTGCGCGAACAATGGCACCAAGCTTGAGGTTCGCTGCGGCGCGCATGGGCCGATTGCGACGACGACCCACTCGATGCCGTTTTACGACATCAAGAAAGAACGCCGCACCGCGAAGGACTAAGATGCTGACCCCCGTCACCCCCACAATTCGCAGCCGCCCGGTCTATGCCCCGCTTGAAGCAAGGCCCGGACGGCTGCACCTGATGGTCGCCGACGGGGAGGGGGCCGATGCCTTGGTCGACATGATGGGCAAAGCGAGCGATCGTTCACAAATCCTGGCTTCGGCGCATATGATCTATGCGCCGGGGCCAAATGGCACCGACCGTACCGATGCGCTGAAGGCGCTTGGCCTGCGGCAGTTCTTCCGCGCCCCGACAGTTCCGGCGCTGTTGCCCCGGCTGATCCGGGTGTTGGCAGACGCGCATATGGGCACGCAGTTTTACTTGGCCGGGACTGAAGGCCTGATCGGCCAGGCCGAGCGTGAGATCATGGCGACCGGCTTTCCGATGGGGGCGATCCAGAAGGAACACCGGGGATCAACCGTGCGCCGGGTTCAATGCGTGCATTGCAAGGGGATCACCGAGAACGTGGCGACCGATCCGTTCAAATGCAGCCATTGCGGGCTGAACCTTTTTGTCCGCGACCACTATTCGCGCCGGATTGCCGCGTTTCAGGGGGTGAATATTGATGCCGAAGACCCCGGCCTGGTGCCCGAACCCGTGGTGAGGTTCAAATGAGTGGCGGGGCAAAGCTGCGGGTCCGGGTTGACAGCGTCACCCCGGTCAATGACCTGATCAAACGCTTCCGTTTTGTGGCGCTGGACGGGTCGGACCTGCCGGCGTTTTCCGGCGGGGCGCATACTGTGGTCGAGATGGATGACCATGGGACACGAAGGCTGAACCCCTATTCACTTATGTCTGATCCAGCGGACCGGTCGGGGTATGAAATCAGCGTTCGACGCGATGATGCCGGGCGCGGCGGGTCGCTTTTCATGCACCGGCATGTGACGCCGGGGATGGAAATGACGCTGTCCTATCCGGTGAACCTTTTCCCCCTCGACACCCGGGCGAAGAAACATCTGATGATCGCGGGTGGGATCGGGATCACGCCGTTCCTGGCGCAGATCGCGCAGGTTACACAGTTTGGTGGGCGGTTCGAGCTGCACTATGCCGCAAGATCGCGGGCGCTGGGCGCCTATATGGACCAGCTGACCGCTGCCCACCCGGCCCAGGTGCATTGCTACTTTGATGAGGAAAAACAGGCCATTGACCTTGGGCGTGTTCTGGCCACCCAACCCATCGGCACGCATCTTTACGTCTGCGGCCCGAAGGGAATGATCAATTGGGTCCTCACCACCGCCGAGGCGATGGGCTGGCCCAAGCTTGCGCTCCACCATGAGGAGTTTCTTGCCCCCGGCACCGGCCTGCCGTTCGAGGTGCAGCTTGCCGCCAGTGGCAAGACCATCACCGTCGGCACCACGCAAAGCCTGCTGGAGGCGATGGAGGCGGCAGGCGTGGATGCGCCCTACCTTTGCCGGGGCGGGGCCTGTGGGCAATGCGAAACGACCGTTCACAAATGTGATGGCACCATCCTGCACCGCGACCATTGGCTGTCGCCGGATGAGCAGGCGGCGAACGTGAAGATCATGCCTTGCGTCAGCCGCTTTGAAGGCAAGGCGCTGGTCATCGACCGATAGGAGACGACCATGAGCCTTGATTTCAAACCCGGCGCTTTCGACTTTTTCCGGGATGAGACGTTCCGGGAAAGCTTTACCTACCGCAACTCAAACCCCTTGCGGTTTCCGTTTCCGTTCGACCGGGACGATTACATGTATTCCGTCAACATGGAGCCGCATGTTCCGGGCCGCAAAGGGACCGCGTTTGAGCATGTCTTTGACGTCGATGAACACTATGTTTCCGAGATGATCGACCGCGCCAAGGTGCTGGCGGATGATCCACTGCGTTGCCAAAGTCTGCCGCATATGACTTTGGCCGGATGGGACCTGCTGGAACTGATCATGGAGGCGAAGGCGCGGGACTATCCGCAGTGGTTTTCGCTGACGAAGAACGGCAACCGCTGGCATTGGGTGAACCGTCCGCTGGGAATTGAACAGTCGCTCACATTCCTGGATGAAAGCACGCTGCCCTATGGCCCCTTTGAATACATCACCCGGCAGACGCAAGGCGATTTCAGCCTGCAGGACGAACGCGACAACGACCTGTGGATGGATGCCGGGATGATCACCAGTCAGGCCGACTGGTCCCTGGATTTCGACATCGGGATGAGTTTCATGGAATGGCATGCCCCCGTGCCCTTGGCCCATGAAAAAGGCGTTTTTGACCGGGCGCTGAAGTTCCTTTTGAAGCTGCAGCACGGGGCACCCGTGCGGCGGTTCAACTGGACGATGACGGTGAACCCACTGTTGGACACAGCACCTGAGACCTATCCGAAATGGGGGCCGACCAAGACGACGCTGACGCAAGAAAATCTGGGCGCGAAGCAACATCTGCGGGTGGAACTTCAAAGCCTGTGGCGGCTGCCCCGGTCCAACGCGATTGCTTTTGATATTCGCTGCTACCTTTGCAGTTTCGAACAGATCGTGACGGTGCCGAAATGGGCCCGCCGCCTGCACCGGGTGGTGCGCGACCTGCCGGAGGAGCTGGCCGCCTACAAGGGTTTCCTCCGCAACCGCCCGGCGATGGTGGAGTGGTTGTCGAAGTACGACGACGGCGCGCCCACCTCGCCCGGATGGTGGCCGGATGACTGACCGGGGGCCGATGGCCCTTGGGTTCCTGATGTTTCCGGGCTTTCCTATGGCCTGCCTGACTTCGGCTATCGAACCCCTGCGGGCGGCGAATGAAATCACCGGGCGGCGGGAATTCGTCTGGCGGTTGATCGCCGAGACGATGGGGGCGGTGCGGTCCAGCGCAGACATCGGGTTTGAGCCCGACACGACCTTGCAAGCGGTCGAGGGGCTGGATCAGCTTTACCTGATCTCTCCACCCACGGCGCAGTTTGCCGACCCGCGCCGCAGCCCGGCGCGGTTGCGCTGGCTGGACCGGACGGGGGTGACGCTGGGGGCGTTTTCCGGCGGGATTTTCCCCTTGGCGCGTGCCGGGTTGATGGACGGGCGGCCCTGTTCCGTCCACTGGTGCTATGATGCGGCGTTCCGGGCGGATTTCCCCGAGGTCGAGGCGCGGGAGGCCGCAATCCTGCGCGAAGGGCGGCGGGTCACCGTTTCGGGCGCAGGGGCGGTGTTCGATCTGATGCTGCGCCTTATCGAAGAGCGTCTGGGCCGGGACTGCATGACCGAGGTCGCCTGCTGGTTCCAGCACCCCTTTGTGCGCGACGCCGATGCCAGCCAGAAGGTGCCAGTGGCTAGGTCCGGCGGCACGACCGACAGCCTGCCCGCCGCGATACGTGAGGCGATCCGCCTTTTTGAGACCCATGTCGAGGACCCCTTGCGCATTCCCGATGTGGCAGCGGCGGTGGGTCTGTCCGGGCGGCATTTTGAACGCACCTTCAAGCGCGAAACCGGGCAAAGCCCCTTGCGCTATTACCACCATCTGCGGCTGATGAAGGCGCGGCAACGGGTGCTGTATTCCAATGACAGCTTGCGCGAAATTGCGGCTTCGGTCGGCTACATGACCTCAAGCCCGATGATCCGGCACTATACGGAGTTTTTCGGCGTCAGCCCGCGGGATGAGCGGCGCTTGACCCAATCGCTGCGCCGAGCCGCCCCGGCGGCGGCGGCAGAGTAGCCTAACCCTGCGACGACAGCACCGCGACCCCGGCAAAGACCGTGGCGATCCCGGCCCATTGCACGGGGCGGACAGGCTCGGCCAGGAAGCGCCAGGCCAGAAGAACGGTCACGAGCCCAAAGCAGGAGGAGGTGACTGATGCAAACTCAGGCCGGGCAAAGTTCCCCGCGGCGGTGACGGCGAACATGCCGCCAAGGTCCAACGCCGCCATCATTGCAAGCACCGGCCAGATCGGCAGCGCAGGCCGGACTGGAACGCGTTGCACGAGGACCAAGGCCAGGATCCCGGCAAAACCGGCGATGCGGGCGATCATCGCGATGGGCGCATCCGCCGCAACCTCAGCCGCGCTGTGCAGCATGCTAAGGCTGGCAAGGAACCCGAAGGCGGCCAGGACGGCCCAGCCGATGGCGGCACGGCTTGCGGGCGTGCCATCCGCCCCCTCACCCCGGGCGACAAGGGCGACGCCCAAGACGACGCCTGCAGCGGCCAGCCAGACAAGGGCCGTGATCTCTTGGCCCTGAACCATGGCAAGGCCGACCGATAACAGCGGATAGGCCCCGCCAATGGGTGCGACCAGCCGCACCGGGCCAATCGCGAAAGCCCGGTAGAACGAATAGACCCCGAAGGCATAGATCAGCCCGGCAACAATAGTGAAGCCGACTAGCCCGGCGGTCAGCTCTGCCCAACCGGGTGAGGCCAGGGCGAAGGGCAGTATCCAGAGGACGCCAAAACCAAGAACGAGCAGATAGAGCGCCCCGGCATCAGCGGTTACCGACACACGGCGCACGGAAAAATCATGCAGCCCCCAAACCAGGGCCGCGGTCAGGCCCAGAAACAAGGACTCCATCATTTACCCCCTCTTACGGACCCGCCTCGCCGCCGGTATCATGAAAGCAGCTTGCGATGAAGGTAAAGCCACGATATTCCTGTGGTTAAAATTCGTTGTCTCAGGGTCAAGTTGAGGGCGGGTGCCAATGCTGGACATAGCCTATCCGATGGTTACCCCGGGCCCGCCACGGCCCAGCCGGATTCTGACGCCCAAAAGCCTGTCACGCCATGCTGGGCAAGAGCGGCATGTCATCCCCGGTGGTGGTGCGCTTTTGCTGCAGATCGCGGCGGGTGACCGGCTGATGCTGGTCAATGATGAGGGCGGCCAGCCTTGCGAGGTTATCGCCGCCACCAAGGACGGGCAGCTTCTGGCCCTGCGCGATCGCGGCATCCCGTTCCAGACCGCGCCCGACACCTATTTCGAAGGCATCGGCCAGCGCCTCGGCGCCCACGGCGAGGACGTGCCGCGCTTGCAGAAGAACCACATCCTAATCGACGGCGCGCGACCAAGG
>JAAUPC010000417.1 GCA_012036325.1 Paracoccaceae bacterium | reverse complement strand
GGCCGGCGCGGGCGGCCTCAACCAAGGCACCGGTGGCGGTGTCGCGGGCGTCAAGGATGGCGGGGACGTCAAGCCCGGCAGCGTGCAGGGCAAGGGCGGTCAGATAGGCGCTGTCGTTGTTGGTGACGACCACGGTCCGGTCGCCCGGCGAGACGGCGAAGTTCGTCACATAGTCGCGCACCGCCCCCGCCAGCATCACGCCCGGAATGTCGTTGCCGGCAAAGGACAGCGGGCGTTCGATGGCCCCGGTCGCGGTGACGATATGCCCGGCCCGGATGCGCCAAAGCCGTTGACGCGGGCGGCCATCGCCGGGGGTATGGTCGGCAATCCGCTCATCCGCCAGCACATAGCCGTGGTCATAGACGCCAAAGCCGCAGGTGCGGGTGCAGATGGTGACGTTGTCCATCGCGCGGAGGTCGCCTTCGATGGCGGCAAGCCAAGCGTCGACGGGTTGGCCTTCGACGGCCGTCTCATCCACCGGGCTGCGACCGCCGAGGCTGGGGGTCTGTTCAAGGAGGATGACGCGCTGGCCAGCGCTGCCCGCAGCTTTCGCGGCCAGAAGGCCTGCCACGCCGCCGCCGATTACCAGCACGTCGCAGAAGGCGTAGGCCTGTTCGTAGCGGTCAACGTCGCCGGTGGTGGGCGCTTTGCCAAGGCCAGCCGAGCGGCGGATGATCGGTTCGAACACATGTTTCCAGAACGGGCGCGGATGGATGAAGGTCTTGTAGTAGAACCCGGCGGGCAAGAGGCGGGCGGCGTAGTTGTTCACCACGCCCACGTCGAATTCGAGGGAGGGCCAGTGGTTCTGGCTGGTCGCTTCCAAGCCGTCAAAAAGCTCGGTCGTGGTGGTGCGCTGGTTCGGTTCCAGGCGGGGGCCGGAGCCGAGGTTGACCAGCGCGTTCGGCTCCTCGGGCCCTGAGGCGACGATGCCGCGCGGGCGGTGGTATTTGAAGCTGCGGCCGACAAGCATCTGGTCATTGGCCAGAAGGGCTGCGGCAAGGGTGTCGCCCTGATAGCCGCGCAAGCGCTTGCCGTTGAAGGAGAATTCCACAGAGGCGCTGCGGTCGATCAGGCGGCCGCCTTTGGAGAGACGCGTGCTCATTTGGGGGCTTTCCCGTCAGGCTGCCAGCCGGGACGGCGGGCCTGGATCTTGGCGATGATCTCGGGCGGCGGGCCGGAGACCTGGGCGGGGTAGGTCCCGAACACCTCAAGCGTGGCGGTGCAGCGGGCGGCGAGGAACCATTTGCCGCAGCCGTAGGTGTGGCGCCAGCGTTCGAAATGGACGCCTTTGGGGTTTTTGCGGGCGAACATGTAGGCCTCGAATTCCTCCGGGCTCGAGCCGGGGCCGAAGCGTTTCAGATGCGCCTCATAGCCGGGGGAAAGCTCGGTTTCGCAGGCTTTGATGCCGCAGTAGGGGCATTCAAGGGTTAGCATTGGCCGGCTCCCATCACTGTCGTCGAGTTTTCGCAGAAAACTCGTGCATGATTTTTCTGCGAAAAATCGGTCTGTTGCATTAGTGCGCCACCCCGGCGGCGACCGATTCATCGATGAACTGGCCTTCTTTGAAGCGCCACATGTTGAAGGCCTCGGCCAGGGGGCCCGGCTCGCCCTTGGCCATCAGTTCCGCCATCGCCCAGCCAGAGCCAGGGATCGCCTTGAACCCGCCGGTGCCCCAGCCGCAGTTGATGAAACAATTGCCGAGGGGGGTCTTGGAGATCAGGGGCGAGCGGTCGCCAGTCATGTCGACGATGCCGCCCCATTGACGCAGCATCTTCAGGCGGGAGAGCATCGGGAAGGTTTCGACCAGCGCACGCAGGGTTTCTTCGATATGGTGGAAGGACCCGCGCTGGGTGTAGTTGTTGAAGCCGTCGGTGCCGCCGCCGATCACCATCTCACCCTTGTCGGATTGCGACATGTAGCCGTGGACGGTGTTGGCCATCACGACCACGTCCATGCAGGGCTTGATCGGTTCGGAGACGAGGGCCTGCAGTGCCACGGCCTCGATCGGCAGGCGGAAGCCCGCCATTTCAGCCAGTTGGCCCGAGTGGCCCGCGACGACCATGCCAAGCTTTTTCGTGCCGATGAAACCTTTGGTGGTCTCGACCCCGGCGACCTTGCCACCTTCGGAGCGGACGCCTTTCACCTCGCAATTCTGGATGATGTGCATGCCCATAGCGCTGCAGGCCCGCGCATAGCCCCAGGCCACGGCATCGTGCCGCCCGGTGCCGCCGCGGGCCTGCCAGAGGGCGCCGAGGACGGGGTAGCGGGGGCCGTCGATGTTCAGGATCGGGCAGAGTTCCTTCACCCGCTGGGGGCTGATGAATTCGGTCGCGACCCCTTGCAGGGCGTTGGCGTGCTGGGTGCGCAGGTAGCCGCGCACTTCGTGGTGCGTCTGGGCCAGCATCATCACGCCACGGGGGCTGAACATGACATTGTAGTTCAGGTCCTGCGACAGGGTTTCATAAAGGGACCGCGATTTTTCATAGATCGCGGCGGAAGGGTCCTGCAGGTAGTTTGACCGGATGATCGTGGTGTTGCGCCCGGTGTTCCCGCCCCCAAGCCAGCCCTTTTCCAGCACCGCGACATTGGTGATGCCGAAGTTCTTGCCCAGGTAATAGGCCGTGGCCAGGCCATGGCCCCCTGCCCCGACGATGATGACGTCATAGGCGGCTTTCGGTTCGGGCGAGGCCCAGGCGCGTTCCCAGCCCATGTGGTGGCGCAGCGCCTCGCGGGCGATGGCGAAAACCGAGTAGCGCTTCATCGGGGCCTCATCACGGGCTGAACGGTGCCGGGGTGCCGAACCAAGGGCTGGCAGAGCTGGTGTGGAACGGTTGCGGGTTATAGCCGCACACGCCAGCGGCACAATCGGGAAATTTGCGACATTTGCCAAGCTGTCGCAGGCGGGTGCGCTTCGGCCCGGACCACAGGGCCGTGATGCGCCGGTGATGCGGCTGAATGCCCCTTCTTGGCGGGGCCAGAACCACTATGTGACGGCAAAGCGCAAGGTGGGATCGGGAAAGCATGGCGACGCGGGCTCTGGGCACTGGCGGTGGCGCTTTGCGCGTCGTGCTGGCGATCCTGGTCGCAGCGGCGCGGCGCGGCGTG
>JAAUPC010000416.1 GCA_012036325.1 Paracoccaceae bacterium | reverse complement strand
AACACCCCCGAGATAGTACCCCAGTAGACCTCGCCAGACCCGATGCGCGATCCGGAGCGTTCCCATCACCCAGCCGGCGCGGGCGAAGACCCCGCCGCGATGATCGAGGCGCTGGGATCCGCCGCCATCGCCGCATCGGCGGACAAGGCCGAAGGCGTCGCCGCCTTCCGCGCCAAGCGCAAACCAGAATTTCCGCGGACCTGATGATGACTGAGATGCCAAAACTCCCCGAGATGACCGTGATCCCCTCAACCGGTGCGGCGCTGCCTGCAACGCCGTTTCACGCCCGCCACCTGATTGGCGGCGCGTGGCAGGACAGCGCGGATGGTGGGGTCAGTGAGCGGCTTTCGCCTTCGCACGGCGTGGTGGTCAGCCGGGCGGCTAAGGGTGGGGCGGTTGAGGCCGAGGCCGCGATTGCTGCGGCTCGCTGCGCCTTTGATGATCGGCGGTGGAGCGGTCTGACGGGCAAGGCGCGGGCGGCGGTGCTGCTACGTGTGGCCGACTTGATCGAGGCCAATGTCGACCGGATGGCTGTGCTGGAGACCTTGGAATCCGGCAAGCCGATCAGCCAGTCACGGGGTGAGGTTTCGGGCGCGGCTGACCTTTGGCGCTATGCCGCAAGTCTGGCGCGCGGGGTGGCGGGCGAAAGCCACAATGCGCTGGGGGCTGATATCCTGGCGGTGACGCTTAAGGAGCCGATAGGGGTGGTGTCGATCATCACGCCCTGGAACTTCCCGTTCTGGATCCTCAGCCAAAAGCTGCCCTTTGCGCTGGCCGCTGGGTGCACTTGCGTGGTCAAGCCGTCGGAACTGACGCCGTCAACCACCGTCATGCTGGGTGAGTTGCTGGCCCAAGCCGAGATGCCGGCGGGGGTGGTGAACATCGTCCTTGGCTATGGCCAGCCGGTGGGGGCGGTGCTCGCGGCGGATGCGCGGGTGGACATGATCACCTTCACAGGATCAACTGGCGTGGGCCGGGCGATTGCGGCGGCGGCCTCTGGCACGCTGAAGAAAGTGGCGCTGGAATTGGGGGGCAAGAATCCGCAGGTGATCTTTCCCGACGCGGACCTTGAAAGCGCCGCCGATGCGGTGGTGTTCGGGGTCTATTTCAACGTGGGCCAGTGCTGCAATTCGGGCAGCCGGATCATCGTCCACGAAAGCATCGCGAAGGCGTTCACGGCCAAGGTGGTGGAACTGTCGCGGAAGGTGGCGTTCGGTGACCCGCTGGACCCGACCACCCAGGTCGGCGCGATTGTCACGCCCGAACATGGCGCGAAGATCGACGGGTATGTCCGGGCCGCCAAAGCCGCTGGCGCGACGGTGGCTTGGGTGGCGGGGCGCTGACCGTCCCCGGCCTTGGGGCGCAGTTCTATCAGCCGACCGTGGTGACCGGCGTCACCCCCGTCATGGCGATTGCCCGGGAAGAGGTGTTCGGCCCGGTCCTGACCGTTTTGACGTTTCAGACGCTGGATCAGGCGCTGCAGCTGGTCAACGACGCCGACTATGGCCTGAGCGCAGGCGTGTGGAGCGAGAATGTCCACACCTGCCTGGCCTTTGCCCGTGGCGCGCAGGCGGGGACGGTCTGGACCAACACCTGGATGGACGGCTTTCCCGAGGTGACCTTCGGGGGCGTCAAGCAGTCCGGCCTTGGCCGGGAAATCGGCCGTCAGGGGCTGGAGGAGTTTTTGGAAACCAAATCGCTGGTGATGCGGATCGGCCGCACACGGGCGATGTGGGTAAGACCCCGCTGAAGCGGGCAAACGACGCGCAAAACGGGAGGAAACCATGCGCCTTTTCGGAAGAACCATGACCGCCGCGGCGGTGCTTGTGATGACCACCTCGATCAGCTTTGCCGAAGACGTTGAGGTTCTGCACTGGTGGACCAGCGGTGGCGAGGCTGCCGCGCTGAACGTGCTGAAAGACAACCTTGGCAGTGCCGGGACCGGCTGGGTTGACATGCCCGTCGCTGGCGGCGGCGGTGAGGCGGCGATGACGGCGCTCCGCGCCCGCGTCACGGCGGGTGATGCCCCGACGGCGGTGCAGATGCTGGGCTTTGATATCCTTGACTGGGCTGGCGAAGGTGCCTTGGCCGACCTGACCGCCACCGCCACGGCGGAAGGCTGGGACAAGGTGGTGCCTGCAGCCTTGCAAAAGTTCTCGACTGCCGACGGCAGTTGGGTGGCAGCGCCGGTCAACGTCCATTCGACCAACTGGGTCTGGATCAACAAGGCCGCACTTGATGCGACCGGCCTTGCCGCCCCCACCACCTGGGATGAGCTGGTGGCCGTCCTTGACAAGATGAAAGAGGCCGGGATCACCCCCCTCGCCCATGGCGGCCAGCCCTGGCAGGAAGCGACCGTCTTTGACGGGATCGTCCTTGGCATGGGCGGCGGTCTTTATCAGAAAGCCTTTGTCGACCTTGATCCCGCAGCGCTTGGCGGGCCTGAGATGGCGATGGCCTTCGACCACCTTATCAAGCTGCGCACCTACGTTGATGACAACTTCTCAGGCCGCGACTGGAACCTGGCTTCGGCCATGGTCATCAATGGCGAAGCGGGCATGCAGATGATGGGTGACTGGGCGAAAGGTGAGTTTCTGAAGGCGGGCAAGGTGCCGGGCACCGATTTCGTCTGCATCCGCTTCCCGGGAACCCAAGGGTCGGTCACCTTCAACTCTGACCAGTTCGCGATGTTCAACCAGACCGACCCGGCTGCCCAAGAGGCTCAGGTCGCGATGGCCAAGGCGATCATGGACCCGGTGTTCCAGTCGGCGTTCAACGTGGTCAAGGGATCGGTCCCGGCGCGGACGGATGTGTCGAACGAAGCCTTTGACGACTGCGGCAAGAAGGGCATGGCGGACCTTGCCGAGGCCAACACGGCGGGCACCCTTTTTGGGTCGATGGCGCATGGGCACGCGGCCCCGGCCTCAGTCAAGAACGCGACCTATGACGTGATCACGGCGGCCTTCAACGGCGAGTACGCTGATGGCGCGGCGGCGGCGGCGGCTTTGGCCGAGGCTGTGGCTGCAGCGCAGTAAGGTCTGAAGCCGGGGGCGGCGCGGGTCGCCCCCCAAAATTCCTTCGAAGGAATTTGCAAAAGTTTTCGAAACTTTTGCGCCTGGACCCAGGGGGAGGG
>JAAUPC010000019.1 GCA_012036325.1 Paracoccaceae bacterium | reverse complement strand
CGGGAAGAGCGGGTGAAGATGACCCGCCTCCGCGCCACCATCGCCCGCCGCCTGAAGGACGCCCAAAACACCGCTGCGATGCTGACGACCTATAATGAGGTCGACATGTCCGGCATCATGTCCCTCCGCAACGAATACAAGGACGCGTTTGAAAAGAAGCACGGCGTCAAGCTTGGCTTCATGTCCTTCTTCGTCAAGGCCTGCACCCACGCCCTGAAGGAAGTGCCGGAGGTGAACGCCGAGATTGACGGCCAGGACGTGGTCTACAAGAACTACGTCCACATGGGCGTCGCCGTCGGCACCCCCTCGGGCCTCGTGGTCCCGGTCGTGCGCGACGCCGACCAGATGGGCTTCGCCGCCATCGAAAAGAAGATCGCCGAACTTGGCCTCCGCGCCCGCGACGGCAAGCTGAGCATGGCCGAGATGCAAGGCGGCTCCTTCACCATCTCGAACGGCGGCGTCTACGGCTCCTTGATGTCCAGCCCCATCCTCAACCCCCCGCAGTCCGGCATCCTCGGCATGCACAAGATCCAGGACCGCCCCGTCGTGGTGAACGGCCAGATCGTCATCCGCCCGATGATGTACCTCGCGCTCAGCTACGACCACCGGATCGTCGACGGCAAAGGCGCGGTGACGTTCCTGGTGCGGGTCAAAGAGGCGCTGGAGGACCCGAGAAGGTTGCTGATGGATTTGTGAGGGTAGTCGGGTGCATCCTTCGACATTTAGTCTGGAGCAAAGAATGAGAGTGATAAGAGTATCGGTTTCAGTAATCTCAGGGGCTTTGGCCTTCTTGGCTTTGTTGGTCCTGTATAGGCAGTTCAGCGAAACCGGATCGGTTTCAATAATCATGTGTCTGTTAGCGCTTGTGTCTGGCGCGGCCGCAATTTTCGTCGGCCGTGGCGCGGAGCGATGAAGTACGTGGGATACGCCATCGGGGGCATCGCAATTCTAACCATGAATCTGGTATTCATCTACTTTGCTTGGCCGGACAGTGTGCTGGGGAGACTGGTATCTTGGACAATGTCCGGATGAGAAATCGTAGGGTGCGCTACAGCGCACCATCCGACGATGCGCTGTAGCGCACCCTACGCCACCTCAACCCGGCCTCCATATCCCCACATGACCCACCCCACCCCCACCGCAGCGAGAAGTGCCTCCCCTCCCCCTCGTGGGAAGGGGCTGGGGGTGGGGGGCCTCGCGCTCGGCCCTGGCCACTAACCCTCACCACCCCCGCCCAGGCCGAACCCGCCCACCCCGCTCGCCTCAACCTCGGCGACCATGTCCTCCTGACCCACGACTGGGACTATGACACCGACCGCTGGCTCCCCACCGGACCAGAGGTGAACACCGCCTGCTTCCAGGTCACCGCCGTCAACGGTCCCGAGACGACGCTGAAGCTCCTCTCCGGCCGCTATTTCACCTGGTGGGACGAAACCAACCAGCAGCCCGGCTACCAGGACACCTGGCTTGGCACGACCGAATTCTACCTGGAAAAGCACCCCGACGCCGCCCCGCGTGAGCTGGCTCAGGGCCTCTTCACCACGGTCGCGGGCTGCCCCGTGTCATGACCCTTCCCGCCCTCGAACACAGCCTCTGGCACCCCGCAACCCGCCACGACCGCGCGTTGATGGAGGCAACCTTCGCCCCCGACTTCCACGAATTCGGCCGCTCCGGCCGCCGCTACACCCGCGACGACCTCCTCCCGAACGGCGAGGCCCAAACCATCGACGCCACCCTCCACGCCCTCACCGTCACGGAAATCAGCCCCACCATCGCCCTCGTCACCTACCTCTCCGAACTCCGCCAGCCCACCGGCACGGAATGGGCCAACCGCTCCTCCCTCTGGGACCGCACGACAGGCCGCTGGCAAATCCGCTTCCACCAAGGCACCCCGTGCGAGGCCCCGGCATGACCCCCGCCCCTGCAGCAGGCGCTTCCCCTAAAGCCCGGACGAACATGGACAAAGGACTGAAGCCCTCCAACCAGGCCCCGCAAGACGAAAGGTCCCCTCGTGACCGGTCGGGTTGAGCGGTGGCGTCGCAGGACCATAGCCCTTGCGGGCGGCTTTGCCTGTCTCTCGCTCATGGCCACGGTCTGGGGCTGGGACCTGCCGCGCGCGCAATCGCTGAACACGCTCGCCGCAGCCATTGCGGTTGGGACGTCGGTGTTTGCCTTCGGGCTGCTTCTGGCCGAGTTCGGGGCACACCGGATCTACGTCGACACCTACGCCTCCCTGTTCCTCTTTCCGTTTGTCCTGGGCCGTCTGGCCAGAGATGAGCATACCGCGGCCCTTGTCCCGCTTTTCTTCGCAGTGACGGCGGCCTTCAGCTTTGTCAGGCCGGTTCCCGCAGTGACCGACAGGCTTGATCCCCGCTGGCCATTTGATCGGCTGGCGGCGAAACTGGCCCGGAACCCCGCGCCGATCCCTGACAAAGACTGACCCCGCCCACATGGCCGCCTTTCGCCACCATGATGTGACCTTCCTCACCCCCGCCCGGGTCTTGACCGACTTTGCCCGCGACCTTGCCGACACCCTACCCGCCCCCCTTGGCCATCCGGTTGAGGTTGCGGTCGGCCTGCACCGCCCTGCCGACCTGGCCCGCGAACGCGCCACCCTGCCCCCCGGCCCCGCTCCCGCCTTGCGCCTTGGCCTGCAGACCGAACATATCCTTGACGCCGATGGCATGCCCCTGTGGCAAAGCTGGCATATCGGCACCGTCCAGGCCGAGGTTGCGGCGTATGACGCGGTCCTCGACCTGTCCCCAGCCAATCATGAGGTCTACGACGCCCTCTCCCCTGATCTGCGCGCCCGCGTCCGGCTTGGGCCGCATATCTTTCCCAGCCAGCCCCCGCCGTTCGCACCAGTCCCGGGCGGGCCGATGCTGTTCTTCGGCGGCGTCAACCCGCGCAGGCAGCGCCGTTTCGCCAAGTTGCAGGGCCGCGGCCTGCCCGTGACCGTCTTGCCGCATGCCACGTTCGGGGCCGATCTGCGGCAGGAACTGTCCAAGGCAGCCGCCGTCCTGAACATCCACTTCGCCCCCGCCCGCTATACCGAGGCGCCGCGCATCCTGAAGGCGGTCCTGGCTGGCAAACCCCTGATTTCCGAGGACCTGGCCCTTCCCTTCCTCGAAGGCACGCATTACCTCAGCCTCGCAGAGGCCAAGGCGAGTGACGCCACGCTGCAGACCAGCTATGAAGCGCTGGCATCCCTTTGCGCGCAGTACTCCTTTCCGGGGTTCCTCAGGGCTGTGCTGCATGACAAGGGCCTCTCCGCACCATGACCGCATACCCCAGCATGACGCTTGCCCTCGCCCTTACCCTCTGCGGCCCCGCCAGTGCCCAGATCATCCCGACCGGCACCCCGGCTGCCGACATCACCCTGTCCACCGCCATCGCCGACTGGCGCATCTTTGTCACCTGCTCGGTGCTTGACCCCGCAACCCACCGGCTGGTGCTGGACGCGCTGGCAGAAGACACCGCCGCCGCCATGGCCATCCTGACCGCAAACCAGGTGCCGGTTGAGGCGATCTCCGCCTTCCAGGCCGCAGCCAGCCCCTATGCCCTGACGCCCGCCCCCGACACCCCGTTCGAAGAGGTAGCGAAGCTTTGCGCCACCCAGGCGGACTGGTCCGCCCGCTGGCGTGAGGGGCGTCTTACCCCCCCTTGCGCAAAGCCTGCCCTTGGTCTTCCCGAAGGCCCAACCATGACCACGCCTGTCGCCCTGATGTCCTGCATCCGCAATGAAGGCATCCATGTCGTGGAATGGCTGGCCTATCACCGGGTGATCGGCTTTGGCCCGATCATCATCTGCACCAATGACTGCACCGATGGCACTGACCATCTCCTTGACGCGCTGCAGGCTGGCGGTGCGGTCCAACACCTGCCCAACCCCCTTGCCGCGATCAGGCCCCGCAGGACGAAGGCATCCGCCGGGTCATGGCGCGGCTGCAGGGCGGGCCGGTCGACTGGCTTGCCCATCTCGACAGTGATGAGTTTCTGAACCTAAGCCCTGGCGCCGCCCCGGTGCAAGACATCGTGGCGCGGGCGGGCGCGGCCCATGCCATCGCCCTTCCCTGGCTGAACTTCGGCGACAATGGCCATGGCGCCTGGCCGGGTGAAACGCTGCCTGCCTTCACCGCCTGCGAGGCCGCGATCAACCCGGACCTCGTGAAGTTCAAGTCGATCTTCCGCGTCTCGGCCTTTCACCACGCCTCCGAACACATGCCGACCGATCCAAGGATCGAAGCCCCCCTTGCCGTCAATTCCGGGGGTGAGGCGCTGGGGCCGGGCAATCTTCTTGGCCCGCCCCGCGCGCGCTACCGCCCGGTTGACGTGGCCATGCGCGGTGGCGCGGTCGTCAACCACTATGCCACGCGGTCGACAGATGTATTCCTGATGAAGAATGACCGGGGCTTCGGCACCGGCAAACCCTTCGGCAAATATCACCTGAACTCGGCCTGGCACCGCCGGATCAACCGCAATGACCGGCAAGACCGCACGATCCTGCGCCGCTGGGATGAGGTTTCGGCCGAAATGGCCCGCCTGCGTGCCCTGCCGGGCGTAGCCGGGGCGGAAGCGGCCTGCCTCGCCTGGTTCCAGACCACCCGTCAGCGCCTTCTGGTGCCCGATACCATTCGCCGCTGGACCAAAGCCCTTTCCGATGAAAGACCCTGACGCATGATGACCCCCGAACTGACCGTGCTTGCCCTGGCAGGCCTTCTCCAAGCGGCACAATTTGTCACCTTCGCCCTGCCCGCCAACCGTGAGCTTGGCGTCGGCTACACCTCCAGCCCGCGCGACCGGCCACCGTCCCGGGCGATGTCGGTGGTCACCGGCCGGTTGCAACGCGCGATGAACAACCATTTCGAGGCGCTGATCCTCTTCACTCTCGCCGTGGTCGTGGTCACGCTTGGCAACCAGTCCACCCCCGTCACCCAATATGCCGCCTGGGCCTATCTTGCCGCCCGCATTCTCTACATTCCCGCCTATGCCCTCGGCTGGCGCCCTTGGCGTTCCGCGATCTGGGCGGTAGGCTTCTTCGCAACCCTCACCATGATCGTGGCCGCTCTTCTCTGACCCTTTCACATTTGCACAAATATCCCACGGGGGTGCGGGGGTGTGAAACCCCCGCCGCTCCGCCCGACCAAAGGAAACCACATGGCAGACTTCGACACCATCATCATCGGCGCTGGCCCCGGCGGCTATGTCTGCGCGATCCGCGCGGCGCAACTTGGCCTGAAAGTGGCCGTGGTCGAGGGGCGTGAAGCCTTGGGCGGCACCTGCCTCAACGTCGGCTGCATCCCGTCGAAGGCCATGCTGCATGCCACCCACATGCTGCACGAAACGCATGAGAACTTTGCGAAAATGGGCCTGATCGGTGCCTCCCCCAAGGTCGACTGGGCCAAGATGCAGGCCTACAAGGACGATGTTGTCACCGGCAACACCAAGGGGATCGAGTTTCTTCTGAAAAAGAACAAGGTCACCTGGATCAAGGGCTGGGCCTCCATCCCCGTCGCGGGCCAAGTCAAGGTCGGGGATGATATCCACACCGCGAAACACATCGTTATCGCCACGGGGTCCGAAGCCTCCAGCCTTCCCGGCGTGACCGTGGATGAAGAAACCGTCGTCACCTCCACCGGTGCCCTCACCTTGGGCAAAATCCCGAAAACCATGGTCGTGATCGGCGCAGGCGTGATCGGCCTCGAACTCGGGTCCGTTTACGCCCGCCTCGGCACCGAGGTCACCGTGGTTGAATACCTCGACGCCATCACCCCCGGCCTTGACGCCGAAGTGGCCAAGACCTTCCAGCGCGTCCTCACGAAGCAGGGCCTGAAATTCGTCCTTGGCGCAGCGGTCCAGTCCGTCACCAAGACCAAGAAGGGCGCCACCGTCAGCTACAAACTGAAAAAGACCGACGCCGACGCGACGCTCGACGCTGACATCGTCCTTGTCGCCACGGGGCGCAAACCCTTCACCACCGGCTTGGGGCTTGAGGGGCTGGGAGTTGAGATGGGCCCCCGCGGCACGGTCAAGACCGATGACCATTCCGGACCAGCCTCCCCGGCCTCTACGCCATCGGCGACGCCATCGCTGGCCCCATGCTCGCCCACAAGGCCGAAGACGAAGGCATGGCCCTGGCCGAGATCATGGCCGGCAAGCATGGTCATGTGAACTACGGCGTCATCCCAGGCGTGATCTACACCACGCCCGAGGTCGCCTCGGTCGGCCAGACTGAAGAGCAACTGAAAGCCGAAGGCCGCGCCTACAAGGCGGGCAAATTCCCCTTCATGGGCAACGCCCGCGCCAAGGCGGTCTTCCAGGCCGAGGGCTTCGTGAAGATCCTCGCCGATGCCACCACCGACCGCATCCTTGGCGCGCATATCATCGGCCCGCAGGCCGGTGACCTGATCCATGAGGTGTGCGTCGCCATGGAATTCGGCGCCTCGGCGCAGGACCTCGCCCTCACCTGCCACGCCCACCCGACCTGGTCCGAAGCGGTGCGCGAAGCCGCCCTTGCCTGCGGCGACGGCGCGATTCACGCTTGATCCTGAAAACCGGCCCCCCAAGGGGCCGGGCTTCAGGTGCTTAGCTTGCGGGGCACAAATGCTGCGGCGGGGTCCAGCGCCACGCCCTGGAACATGGAAAACCCCGCCTCCATCATCGCCACGGCGTCGGTGTATTCGAAACTGTCGAAGTATTTCTCGACCCCGTAGGCCTCAAGATCGGTGTCAAGGAATTCCGCAACGATTTCGTCATAGTTGTCCTGCAGCACCGTATTGCCGGGCGACAGGTTCGCGGCGCACAAGACCCCCGTCGGCCGCAGGTTCAGCATGGTCAGCGTCAGGTCCGGCCGCCAGCGCTGCAGGATCGGCAACAGCTTCCACACATCCCCCGTCCAGGCGCCCCGGATGCCCTTCAGGTTCCGCGTGGTCATGGCAAGGTCATGCGGCACAAGGTCATGCATCATGATCACCCCCTTGGGGTCGCTGGCCGCCTCGGTCCCGATGAAATCGCGCAAGAGGTATTCAAAAAGGTGCATCCCGTCCAGGAAGCTGGCCCCCAGCCGGATGCCGTTCCTTTCCAGAAACCCGCCGGCAAAGAAATCATCGCTTGTGGCCTGAAACACGTGCAGCGCAGGCTTCTGGCCAATGACGTTAAGCTCGACCCGGAAGAACGGGTCTACCGCAATCGTCTTGCTCCGCACCGGCGCGAAGGACGCCCCACTGCGGCAGCCGATTTCCAGATACCAGTCGAACAACATCGACTGATGCAGCCCGGTCAGGAAATTGACATAGCGCGTGCCCCTTGGCCTCAGATACATCCGCCCACCCCTGCCTGCACCCCGCCAAACGACCAGCGGCGCGGCCCTTAGTGCCGCGCCGCTGCGCTTGCGTCAATCACCCCGACAGAGGGCCCTCAATGGGCGGGCTTGATGAAGGTCCCGTTGCGCAACTCTGCAAAGGCCTGGCGCAGTTCCGCTTCGGTGTTCATCACGATCGGCCCGGCCCAGGCCACGGGTTCCTCGATCGGCGCGCCGGAAATCAAGAGGAACCGCACGCCGTCCGGCCCCGCCGTCACCGTCACCTCATCGCCCGCACCAAAGCGCACCAGCGTCCGGTTGCCGGACAGGTCACGGATGTTGACCTCGCGGCCATCCACTTCCTTCTCCAAAAGCACCCCCTCGGGCCGCGCGGCATCGCGGAAGTTGCCGGCACCGTCGAAGACGTAGGCAAAGGCCCGGCGGCGGGTGTCAACCTTGAAGGTCTTGCGCTTGCCAGCGGGCACGAAGACATCCAGATACTGCGGGTCCGCCGCGATCCCCTCGACCGGGCTTTTCACTCCACGATAGTCCCCGATCACCACGCGGATGCTGGTGCCGTCATCCTCGAACCGCTCGGGCAGCTCGACCCCCGGAATGTCCTGATAGCGCGGGTCGGTCATCTTGAGCGCCTTCGGCAGGTTGCCCCACAGCTGAAAGCCATGCATCCGGCCCATGGCATCCCCCTTCGGCATCTCCTGATGCAGGATGCCCCGCCCCGCCGTCATCAACTGGAGGCTTCCCGGCCCAAGGATCCCCCGGTTCCCCAGGCTGTCGCCATGTTCGACGGTGCCCGCAAGGACATAGGTGATCGTCTCGATCCCCCGATGCGGGTGCCAGGGGAAGCCAGCCATATAATCGCGCGGGCGATCCCCCCGGAAGTCGTCAAACAGCAGAAACGGATCTTCGGCCAAGGGGTCAGCGCCGCCGAAGGCACGGTGCAGATGCACGCCCGCGCCTTCCAGATGCGGCTGCGCGCGGCGGGTTTCGATCACGGGACGGATGGACATGGGTCTCTCCAACTGAAACTCGGTTGGCATGAAGATGGGGCGAAGCGGCCCGCGCGCCAAGGCGCAAATCTGGCGGGCAGCTGTGCAGGGATGCACGGTCCCTTGCCCTTCTGGACCGGCACACCCGGGTCCGACGTTCAGAACAGCCCCAGGATGGCTGACCCGTAGCCCAGCCACGCCAGCGCTATCCCCAAGACCAGACCAAGCGGCAGACTGACCAAAGGGCAAGCGGCCCCTACGCCTTGGCCGAAGGCGCGGCTGCAGGCCGGACCCACCCGGAAACAAGCGGCCAAATCCCCGGCCGACAAGGCCGTCGAACCAGAGGAACAGCAGGAAAGCCGCGCCGCCGCCCAGCACCAGCACCGCTGCCTGCCACCAGGCTCCATCTCTGACCAGCCCCCATAGGCCATGGACGACCAGCCCCAGAAACAGCCCGATAGCCGTCAGGAACGCGGCGTTGATCCAGTCCCCCGGTCCCATCCTGCGCCTTGCCGTCACGCGCCTTTGCCTTGCACCCGACCCGGGCCCTTAGATTGCCTTGATGAGAGGCTAACGACCGTTCCGGCCCTGTCAGCGGCCAAGGCCTATCCGGCCCATCTGCCCCAACCCGCAGCAGCCCTGCCCGCGGTGGCTCGCTGTCCGGCAACCGGATCGCACTTGCCAGCCCCAGCCATTCCAGCGCACGGATGAACCAGAAGCCCGGGTCGATCTGCCCCGGCTCCACCCCCAGCCGCGCCGAATGCGGGAAAGCATGGTGGTTGCCGTGCCAGTTTTCCCCGAAGGTGATCAGCCCAAGTCCCCGCAGGTTGTAGCCCTGCACCGGCAGGCCGTCCACGCGCCATCCCTGATGCCCGGCCCGGTGCGCAAAATGCCCGACCGCCCAATGTCCGGTCAGTGAGGCGGTGATGCGCAGCGAAATCCCCCACAGCACCCATTCCATACCGCCAGCAAACCAAAGGATGACGGCCAACGGCAATTGCTGCGCCATCCAGGTCGCCTCGACCAGACGGTAGAACCTCGATCCGGCGACCTCGGGCTCGATCACGACTTCCGGTGGATGCTCCAGCCGGTAGACGCAATGCAACTGCCACCAGCCATCCCGCCAGAACCCCGCGCCATGCGACGGGTGCGGCGGGCAAAGCACCTGCCGCTGATGCCAGTCGCGCATGTCATGCGCCCGGATCATCCCGAAAGGACCGGCCATGCCAACCAGCACGCCAAGGTAGACAAGGACATGCTCCAGCCAACGCGGGGCCTTGAACGACCGGTGGATCAAAAGCCGGTGCATACCCGTCGAATGCCCGGCGCAAATGGTGACCGCCGACAGCACCACGAAGACCGCAAGGCCTTCCGCCGTCGGATACAATGTCAGGGCCGCAACAGTCCCGGCCAGATGGGCAAACCACCATAGCGACTTTGCCGCATCCCACTGGATCTGGCCAAGCATCGGGTCAGTCTGGGCCAGCGGATGAACCCTCTCGGTCGCGACAAGCGGCATCTTCATCCCCCGGATTTCCCGCCGCAAGCCGCGCGGACAGATCTTAACCAATCCCTAACGCCCACAACCAACCCATTGATTTCCATCACCCATCCACGTTTGTCCACCGTGGACACATTACCCCGCCAGATGCCGCAGCCCCTGCGTCACGTCGGTCCTGACCGCCAGCCGAAGCCCCGGCTCGTCCCCCGCCTTCAGCGCGGCCAGGATCACCCGGTGGTGCTGCGGCGGCTCCCTCCGTTTCACCTTCGCATAGACCGCCCGCATCGTCGGCCCCAGTTGCAGCCAGACTGTCTCGCACATCGCCAGCATCGCGGGGGTCTGCGCCCGCAGGTAGAGCGTCCGGTGGAACTCCAGGTTCGTGCGGACATATCCCACCGCATCCCCCTTGATCGCCGCCTCCCCATTCAGCGCGTTGATCGCCGCCAGCCGTTCGATCAGCGCGAAATGGGCGCGGGGCAGCGCGCGGGCGGCCATCTCCGGCTCCAGAAGCGCCCGGATCGCGGCCAGCTCCTCAATCCGTTCCGGCGTCAGTTCGGGGGTGGAGATCCGGCCCGAGGAGGACAGCGTCAGCGCCCCCTCCGCCACCAGCCGCCGCACCGCTTCCCTCGCCGGGGTCATCGACACGCCGAAGGTCTTGCCCAGCCCGCGCAGGGTCAGCGCCTGGCCGGGGTCCATCTCGCCATGCATGACCTGCTGGCGCAGGGACCGGTAAAGCCGCTCATGCGCGGCGGCGTTGGGGTCGGTGGGGCGCGGGGTCAACATGGGGTGCAGGGAAACACCCGGGCGGCGAAGGGGTCAATCCTGAAAGCGCAAGCGGTGCAAAGCCTGGCCCTGGGCATGCAACCATGCGCGCTGATCCTCCCACCCAGGATAAATGCGGGCCACCACAGCCCAATAAGCGGGGGAGTGGTTCAGCTCCACCAAGTGCGCCACCTCATGCGCGGCGACATAGTCCAAGACCGAAACCGGCGCCATGATCAGCCGCCAGGAATACATCAGCCGCCCGTCGGGTGAGCATGACCCCCATCGCGACCTTGTATCCCGCAAGGCAAGGCTGGAATAGCTGCGCCCGACAAGCCCCGCATAATGGGTGCTGGCCCGCGCCAGCCGGTCCCGCGCCAGCGCCTTCAACCAGCCCGCCACCCTTGGCCCCGCGCTGTCCGGATCGCCTGGCACCAGAAGCTGGTCACCTTCCACCATGACAGCGCGGCCCCTGCCTTGCACCAGCGTCAGGTTCCGGCCCTCAACCGGGATCACCGACCCAAGGCCCACGGGATGCACTGCCGAATCGGGCATCGCCTCAAGCGTCTCGCGCAGCCAGCCTTCATGGCCGCGCAGGAAAGCCATCGCCTCGCCCTCCCGCGCGCGGGCGGGCATGCTGAGGGTGACCTTCCCGTCCAGCCGCGACACGCGCAGCGAAAACCGCCGCGCGCGGGCGACGCGTTTCAGATGCACCTCAACCGGCGGCGGGCCAGGAAGAACCGGCATGAAAACCCCTTGAACGTGTCCGACAGCGTAGCCAGCTATGGCGCTGAGCGAAAGCCTTTGACAGTCGCCTGCACCTGTGGCAAGCGACCATTTTCCCGTTACCCACCACCCGAAGGGATCACCATGCCCAAAGCAGAATGGGGCACGAAGCGTATCTGCCCGACGACCGGCAAGCGCTTTTACGACCTGAACCGCAGCCCGATCGTCAGCCCCTACACGGGCGAGGTCGTGGATATCGAATCCGTCCGCCGCAAGATGGCCGCCTCTGTCATCTCGCGCGCCGTGCCCGAGAAGGACGATGACGTCCTGGTCGAGGATCTGGAAGCCGAAGACGATCTCCTCGAAGCAGCGGTGGCGGATGACACCGAGCTGGACGATGATCTTCTGGAAGAAGACGCCGATGACAACGTCAGCCTCGACGATCTGGCCGATGTGGCCGGCGACGAGGAAGAGGTCTGATCCCATGCGCCGGGGCGTGCAAATCGGGTGAAAAATCCCCTTGCACCCCCGGCGACCTACCCTAAACACCCGGCATCGCGGCGGCAACGGCGCGGGTTCTCCGGTGGGGTCATAGCTCAGATGGGAGAGCGCTTGAATGGCATTCAAGAGGTCGGGAGTTCGATCCTCCCTGGCTCCACCAACAGGAACCTGACGGTTCAACCTTAAAACGGCTCGCTTCTTCGGAAGCGGGCCGTTTTGGTTTTCGGGCCCTTGGCAAAGGTCTTTTCGCGCTAGACCGGAAAGGCCGGGAGTCCAGACTGGGCCTGCGACAGCCTTCAGTGGTACCCGTGCCTTGGGGAGTGGCTGGCCTCAGACCCGGCTCACCCCAACGATTTAATTTGGTCGCAAAAATATTTCTTGCATTTCTTCTGAACTCGGCCTTGATGAAGGCTCCCTCACACTAGGCAGACCTTTTTCGCGCGGCATGCGCATGCCTGATTTGAAGGATACCCCATGACGAAAGCACCCATCAGACCGGAATTCGCCATCAAGGACGAAGCAGCCCTGCGCGCGCTTTTCCCGGCGACCCACACCCTTGCGGCCATGAAGTGCCAGCCGGTACTGGACCGTCACGCGCAGGACTTCATCCGACGCTCACCCTTTCTGTGCATCGGCACGCAGAACGCCGATGGGCGGGCCGATGTCAGCCCTCGGGGTGACCCACGCGGCTTTGTCCAGATCCTGTATGAACGGACCCTGGCCATCCCGGACCGGCCCGGAAACAACCGGCTGGACACGCAGTCGAACATCTTGGCCAACCCGGCCGTGGGGCTTTTGTTCATGGTTCCCGGATTTGACGACACGCTGCGCGTCAATGGCCAAGCCAGCCTGACCACCGACCCCGACCTTCTGGCCAGCATGGCCGTGAATGACCGCACCCCGACCCTGGCCATCATCGTTGAGGTGAACGAGGTCTTTTTGCATTGCGCCAAGGCGTTCCGGCGGTCGCGGCTATGGGACCCGACCGAACACCAGGACCGCCGCGACATGCCGTCGCTTCTGAACATGATCCTGGATCAGACGACGGGGGCGCCCAGCGACCCGGTCGAGATGCAGAAGATCGACGAGGGGCTGGAGTCGGACTATCGCACCTCGATGTATTAGGTCACTCCGCCGGTTGCGCCCTGCCAAGGACCGGGCGGTTGGCCGCCTTCCACGCCCGGCGCTTGGCCCGTTGCCAGAACCACGGCTTCGGGTTGTCCGACCGTGACACCACCACCAGAAGCGACGGGATGATGACCAGCGTCAGGCAGGTGGCGAAGGCCAGCCCGTAGACGATGGCCGACGAAAGCGCGATCCACCATTGGGTAGAGGGCGCGCCGATGGTCACCTCGTGGTTCAGAAGCTCCAGGTTCAGCCCGAAGGCGATGGGCAAGACGCCCAGGATCGCCGTCAGCGCCGTCAGCACCACGGGACGTGCGCGTTCACGACAGGTCTGCAGGATCGCCTCGATCTTCGGTTTGCCCTCGCGGCGCAGGGTGTCGTAGGTGTCGATCAAGACAATGTTGTTGTTCACCACCACCCCGGCCAGCGCGATGATGCCGATGCCGGTCATGACCACGCTGAACGGCTGGCCCATGATCAACAGGCCCAGAAGTACGCCGATCGTGGACATAATGACGGCAGACAAGACCAGCCCGACCGAGGTGAAGCTGTTGAACTGCGCCAGAAGTACCACGAAGATCAGGAAGATCGCCGCCCCAAAAGCATTGGCCAGAAAGGCCATCGCCTCGGCCTGTTCCTCATCCTCACCAGCCAGTTTCCAGCGGATGCCAAGATCGTCAAGGTTGGCCGCCTCAAGCGCTGCCACCACGGCGGCGCGGACGCCATCGGCCTGCACGCCTTCGCGGACACCGGCTTGCACAGTCACGGTGCGGGCGCTGTCCAGCCGGGTCAGCGTGCCCGTCGTGGGGGCGGCCGTCCGGGTGACGAAGTTGGAAATCGGGACCGACCCGTCCGCCGTCTGGATGCGCAGCTGGTCAAGTGCTGCAATGGTGCGCTGGTCTTCGGGCAGGCGCAGCACGATATCCACCGCGTCATCCGACCCGGCAGGACGGAAGTCCGACAGTTTGAGGCCGCTGGTCACCAGCTGCACCATGGCCCCCACCGTGGCGGGCGCGATGCCATAGCGTGAGGCGGCGGCGCGGTCGACCTGCAATTCCCAGTCCACGCCGGGCGGCGGCAGGCCGTTCGAGATGTCGATGACATCGGGCACCGTCACCAGCCGGTCCGCCACCGCGCGGGCCACATCGTTCAGGTTGGTCGGGTCATCAGCCGAAAGCTGGATCTGGATCGCCTTCCCCGTGGGCGGACCGGCTTCGGGCACCGACACCTCGATATCCACGCCGGGGATGCCCACCATTGCCACGCGCAGATCGGCCAGGATGGCGTTCGCCTCTTTGCGTTCGCGCCAGTCGACGAATTCATACTGGATCGTGCCGATGACGTCGGGCGCGACCTCATTGCCCGCCCCGCCCCCACCGCCGGTGCGGGTATAGACCGTGGCGATGCCGGGCCAGCCCAGAATGCGCGCCTCGGCCTGGGCGACCAGCGCATCCTTTTCGGCGATGGACAGGTTCCCCCGCGCCTTGACATAGAGAAGGCCGAATTCCGGTTCGACATTGGGGAAGAACTCCACCCCCTTGCCATACTTGGTGTAGGAATAGGGCACCACGAACAACAGGCCCAGCGCCAGGACCAGCATGATGACCGGGTGCCGCACCGCCTTGCCCACCACCCACATGTAAGCCCCATCCTTGGGTTCCGGCGGGTGCTTGAAGGGTTTGGCGATCAGCGCACCAAGCGTCGGCACGAAGATCAGCGCATAGACCAGCGAGGCAGACAGCGTGACGATCAGCGTGATCGGCAGGAACTTCATGAACTCGCCCACGATGCCGGGCCAGAACAGAAGGGGCGAAAAGGCGGCGACACGGGTCGCGGTCGCCGCGATCACCGGCCCCGCCATCTTGTGCGAGGCGGTGGCAAAGGCCAGCCGCTTGTCCATGCCCTCCGACATGCGGCGTTCGGCATATTCGGTGACGATGATCGCGTCATCGACCAGCATCCCCACCGCAAGGATCAGTGAGAAAAGGACCACGATATTGATCGTGAAGCCCCAAAGCGACATCGCCAGCATCCCCATCAGGAAGGACGCTGGAATCGCGAGGCCAATCAGCAGCGAGGCGCGGGCCGAGAGGGCATAAAGGATGACGATGAAGACCAGGATCACCGCCGTCAGGACCGAGTTTTGCAGGTCAAACAAAAGCTGGCGGATGTCTTTCGACTTGTCCTGGCTGAAGCTGACCTCTGTCCCTTCGGGCAAAAGGGCGCGGAACTCTTCGGTGACTGCCTTCACCTCGTCCACCGTCTCGATCAGGTTGGCACCGGTGCGTTTCGACACCTCGATCGCCACCGCAGGGCGGCCGTCAAGCCGGGTGATCGTCTCGGGTTCCTTCAGCGTCGGCAGGATAGAGGCAATGTCGCGCACCCGCACCGTGGCCGTGGGGGTCGAGATGACGGGAAGGTTCGCCACATCCTCGGCGGTTTCCAGAAGCGACGGCAGCTTGATCGCATAGCGCCCCATGGCGCCTTCCAGCGCCCCTGCGGCCACCAGCTGGTTGCCCGCAGCAAAGCCCGCAATCAGGATATCGGGGCGCAACCCGTAGCTGGACAGTTTGCCCGGGTCGATCACCACCTCAACCAGATCATCGCGCACGCCTTGCAGATCGGCGCGCAGGACCGGGGGCAGGTCTTCCAGCCGGTCGCGCAATTCACGTCCCGCCTGGGCCAGCACGCGTTCGGGCACGTCACCGGACAGCGTGATGACCAGGATCGGGAATTCCGACAGGTTCACCTCGTTCACCGTCGGCTCATCCGCGCCATCGGGCAGTTCCGGTCGCGCCTGGGCCACCTTGTTGCGCACATCCTCAAGCGCGGTGCCCAGGTCAGCCCCGGCCTGAAATTCGATCACCACGTTCCCGCCACCCTGATAGGCGGTCGACGTCATCTTCTTGATCCCGGTGATCGACTTCAGCGCCGTTTCCATCGGGCGCAGCAAAAGCCGCTCGCTGTCTTCCGGTGAGATGCCGTCATAGTGCAGGCTGACATAGAGGATCGGAATCTGGATATCCGGCTCTGCCTCTTTCGGAATGTTGATGTAGGAAATCGCCCCGGCGACCATCAGGAAGATCAGGACCGACAGCGTCAGCCTTGCATTGGCAATCGCGGTTTCGACCAGTTTCATGGCGTCAGCCCTTCGGCCGGGACAACGGTCACCGCATCACCGTCGCGGACAAGGTCCTGCCCGGCGACAATAATCCGCACTCCCTCCGGCAGGCCGGTCACAACCAGACCTTCCGGCGTGTCATCAATGATGGTGACCGGGGCAAACTGGGCAAGGTTGTCAGCCCCCACCACCCGAACCCCCAGCGCGCCGGTTTCCGCCAGCGTGATGACCGACCGCGGCACCATGACAGCGCGCGCCGGACCAGCGGCCAGCAACACCTCGGCCGTCATGCCCGATGGCAAGGCATTGCCCGGGTTGGGCAAGGCGATTTCCACCGGAAAAGTCCGCGTCTGGGCCGAGGCTTCGCGTGCCACCAGCCGAACCGTGCCCTCCAGGTCCGTGCCGTTGACCAACCGGATCACCGCCTTTGACCCCGGTGCGATGCTGCCCAGATCAAGCTCGCTCACCTCGGCCTTCACCAGGATCGGGTCCAGCGACAGGATCGTCGCCACCGGCGTGCCGGTCTGCACCCATTCGCCAAGCTCCACCTCAACCGTGTCAACGATGCCGGAAAACGGGGCCTTCAGCTCCAGCCGGTCCACCGCCGCCGTGGCGCGCGCCAGTTCCGCCGCAGCGCCATCGCGGGAGGACCGGGCATTGGTGACTTGCGTTTCCGGCGCCGTTCCCCCGGCAAACAGGCGTTCGGCAAGCTCAAGATCACGCTCGCGCTGGGCCAGGGCGATCTCGGCAATCTTGGCCTGCGCCACGGTTTCCGGGCCTTCCAGCGTCAGGACAACCGTGCCCTCTGCAACCGTCCCACCCTTCTCCAACCCAAGCGATGCGATCACCCCATCCGCCCGCGCCGCAAGCGCCACGCGCTTGTCCGCCGCCGTTGTGCCGGAAAGCCGGATGGTCCGGGCGTGATCTACAAACACCGGCTCAACCGCTGCCACGGTCCGCAAGATTGGCCCGGTATCGGCCACCGGTTCCGGGGTAGGGGTTTCCTGACCCGCCTCACCGTTTGCGCTGCCGACTGCGGCAAACTCCCCGGTGGCGATCCAGGCCGCAGCGGCGGCCAGAACGCAAAGGGCGGCAATTCGGTGAAACTTGGGCATGGGGGTATTTCCCGGTATCTTGTTGAAAAATCGGCTTTTGGCGTATGACCCGTACACAGGATCGCGGGGGCCACCACTGCATCTGGTCAGGCGTGTGTTGATCGCCTTTGATACGCCCAGGCGGCGAAAACGTCCAGATGGGCGGCTGACATGACGACAGACCGAAGTGCCGTCCGATCTGCACGCCCGTTCCCGCGGCCTTTGCGCCCCTTTTGCCAGCTTTCCGCACATATGCTTGACTTTGCGGGCCAAAAGCCCCATGTCCCCCGTAGTCCGATGGTCGTGCCGCGTGAGCACCGAAAGCCCCGGACAGACAGGTTCCCAAATTCACGCAGGGGCGCCGCTTGCGGCACGGTCACGGGGCATTGGCTTCGGGACGAGGGTCGCAGGCCCTCTGATGACACGGGACAACCCCATGACCACTTTTGCCGATCTCGGCCTTTCGCCGAAACTCCTGAAGGCGCTGGAAAAGACCACGCTGAAACTGCCGACGCCCATTCAGGCGCAGGCCATCCCCCATATCATGCAAGGCCGTGACCTGATGGGTCTGGCGCAAACCGGCACCGGCAAGACCGCTGCCTTCGGGCTGCCGCTTCTCCACCGGCTTCTGGACCTTGGCCACCCGCCGGGGCCAAAGAACGTGCGCGCACTGATCCTGGCACCGACCCGCGAACTGATCAGCCAGATCAAGGACAACTTTGAGGTTTTCACCAAAGGCACCGCCGTCAAGGTGACCATGGTTGTGGGCGGCGCCTCCCTCTTCAAGCAGGCGCAGGCGCTGTCGAAGGGCACCGACGTTCTTGTCGCTACCCCCGGCCGTTTGATCGACCTTCTGGAACGCGGCGACGTCAGCCTTGAAAAATGCGCCTATCTGGTGCTGGACGAAGCTGACCACATGCTCGACATGGGCTTCATCCACAGCTTGCGCAAAATCGCCAAGCACATCCCGCTGAAGCGCCAGACGCTGCTCTTCTCGGCCACCATGCCGAAGGACATCTCGGAAATCGCCGACACCTATCTGCGCGATCCGATCAAGGTGCAGGTCGCCCCCCCGGGCAAACCGGTTGAGCGGATCGTGCAGGGCGTTCACTACATTCCGAACGGCGACAAGGCGCGCCTCTTGGAGGAATACCTCAAGAAGCACCCGGGCGAACAGGCGCTGGTCTTCGGCCGCACCAAGCACGGGTCGGAAAAGCTGATGAAGCTTCTGGCAACCTGGGGGTTCAAGGTCGGCTCCATCCACGGCAACAAAAGCCAGAACCAGCGTGACCGCACCCTGACCGAATTCCGCAATGGCGAATTGGATGTGCTGGTCGCCACCGACGTCGCCGCCCGCGGGATCGACATTCCCACCGTCCGCCACGTCTACAACTTCGACATGCCGAACGTGCCGGAAAACTACGTCCACCGCATTGGCCGCACCGCGCGGGCCGGGGCAGAAGGCACCGCCGTCGCCTTCTGCGCCCCGGCTGAGATGGGGGAACTGCTGGCCGTCGAAAAGCTGCTGAAGAAGCCGATCCCGGTTCTCGGCGGTGCGCCATGGTCGGCCGACATGGTCGCCGCAGCGCCGAAACCCGGGCAGAA
>JAAUPC010000415.1 GCA_012036325.1 Paracoccaceae bacterium | reverse complement strand
CGTCGCCCGCGCGCTGATCACCGCGCCGAAGCTTATCGTCTTTGACGAGGCGGTCAGCGCACTGGACGTATCGATCCAGGCGCAGATCCTGAACCTGATCCGGAAGCCTGCAAGAGCGCAGCGGCTTTGCCGCCCTCTTCATCTCGCATGACATCGGCGCGGTGCGCTATGTCGCGCATCGGGTTGCGATCCTCAGCGCCGGGTCGGTGGTCGAGACCCTTCCGTCGCGCAAGCTGTACCACCTGCCATCCAACCCCTATGCCCGCCTGCTGGTTCAGGCCAGCGGCCTGTCCCTGTTTCCGGAGCCTGCAGTATGACGACCCTGACCTTCGACCTGCCCGGCCTACGGATCGGGACCGCCGAATGCGGCAGGGAGACGGGCGTGACCGTCTTTCACTTCCCCAAGAGTGTGAAGGCGGCTGTGGACGTGCGGGGCGCGCGCCTGGGACCTACAATGTCGATTATTTGCGGATGGGCTATGATCGCCCCTGTCTTGACGCGATCTGCATCGCCGGGGGGACCTGGTACGGGCTTGCGGCGCCATCCGGGGTGGCCCGGGCCCTCGCCGAAGACGGCCTTGCCGGCATCGAAAAGCACCGGCTTGCCAATGTAGCCGGGGCGATCATTTACGATTACGGCACACGCCGTCCACGACGACGCGCCCGACGCCGAGACCGGGGCGCAGGCGCTGCGCACGGCGGTCGAAGGGCGCTTTGCTTGCGGGGCGCATGGCGCGGGTGTCATGGCACGACAGGGCAGTTTCTGGGGTTACGAATTGCCCTCGGGCCAGGGCGGGGGCCTGCGCCAGTGCGGTGACGTGATCGTTGCGGCTTTCGTGGTTGCAAACTCGCTGGGCCTGATCGTCGACCGGAACGGAGGTTGCATTTCGGCCGAGCATCTGCCACCCGGTCAGGCCACCATCGCCGCGCAGGCCGCGCGGTTGCCGCTTGATCGCACCAACCAGACCCTCAACCCCGCCAACACCACGATCAGCGTCATCGTGACCAACGCGATCCTTCCGCTGTCGGCGCTGCAACGCCTGGCCGTCCAGACCCATTCCTCGATGGGTCGGGCGATCCAGCCGTTTGCCTGCCCCTTCGACGGCGACACCCTCTTCGCAACATCGACCAATGCTGTCCCGCTTGAAGGCCTAGATGAGGCCGAACTCGGCTGGTTGGCCGGCGAAGCGATGTGGGATGCGCTGTTGAGCGTCGTGTGAACCTTTCAAAAGTCGCTTTGGAACAGTCCGGCCGAAAACGCTGCTGGAACTGCACGCAGGTTTTCCTACGAAAGCGACGGCTAGACCTAAACGATGGTGACCATGGATCCCGCAGCCCTTCCTTTTGACACTGATGCAATTGTCCGTGGCTTGGCCCCCTGGGTCACCTGCGAAAGCCCGACTTTTGATGCCGGTGCTGTTGCCCGCATGATGGACATGGCTGCGGTGGACCTCGCCGAACTCGGAGCGGTCATCGAGATCATTCCGGGCCGCTTGGGGTTCGGGCCTTCATTGCGAGCCCGGTTGCCGCACAAGAATTTCGGTGCGCCGGGCATCCTTTTTTCCGGCCACATGGACACGGTGCACCCGGTGGGAACGCTGGCACTCAACCCCTGCCGCATCGACGGCGACCGCCTTTACGGCCCGGGCGTCCTCGACATGAAGGCCGGCAACTACCTTGCCATTGAAGCGCTGCGCCAGCTTGCGCAAGCAGGCGTCGCATCGCCGCTGCCGGTCACGATCCTGCTCACGCCGGACGAGGAGGTCGGCACTCCGTCCACCCGTGGCCTGATTGAGGCGGAGGCGCGCCGCAACGCCTATGTGCTGGTGCCGGAGCCCGCCCGCTGCGACGGACGGCTCACAACCGGACGCCATGCCATCGCCCGCTTTGCGCTCACGGCGAAAGGCAAACCCGCCCATGCAGGCTTGCGCCGGATCAGGCATTTCCGCTGTCCGGGTGCTCGCCCGGACGATCCTTGAGCTTGAGGCGATGGGCAGCGTGGATTGCACGTTTTCGGTCAACGACCTTCAATCCGGCCGTTGGGTCAATTGCGTCCCGTCCTTTGCCAGTGCGCAAGTCCTCAGCATGGCGAAAACGCAGGCTAATCTCGATGTCGGCATCGCCACAGTGTCGACTCTGGCGGGTGAGCGCGACGGCGTGGTCGTCGAAGTGGAAATGGGCGTCGTGCGTCCCGTCTGGGACGATGGGCGGCCCGAAACCATGGCGCTTTTCGAGATCGCCAGATCAATTGCTGCTGCGCTGGGCGAAGACCTCGGCTCCGGGTCCTACGGCGGCGGTTCTGACGCGAACTTTGCCGGTGCTCTCGGCATCCCGACCTGTGCTCGCTCGGTGCAGCGGGCGAAGGCTACCATACGCTGGATGAGCATGTGGAAATCGGCAGCCTTGCGCGTCGTGGCCGTCTCATTGCCGGACTGATCGCCACCTTGACCTAACCCTGTCATGCGTCTGCGGCTTCGCCGCACAGCAAGACAGATCCTGAAACGCCCAACCGCTTCGCACGAAAGACACGCCATGACCGCTGCCCTCCGCAACGACCTTGCTGCTTATTGGATGCCATTCACGGCGAACCGTGCCTTCAAAGCCGATCCGCGCATGATCGTGTCCGCGAAGGGCATGCATTACACCGCCGCTGATGGCCGCAGAATTCTTGATGGCACGGCCGGCCTTTGGTGCGTGAATGCCGGTCATGGGCGTGCATCCATCGTTGACGCCATCAGCCGTACGGCGGCGGAACTGGACTACGCGCCAAACTTCAATTTCGGCCACCCGTTGAGTTTTGAACTCGCCGCGCGTGTCGCCGCCATGATGCCTGATGGCCTTGACCATGTGTTTTTCACCAATTCCGGCTCCGAGAGCGCCGACACGGCCCTGAAGATTGCCCTGCATTACCACCGAGCGCGCTGCGACGCTGGCCGCACGCGGCTCATCGGGCGTGAGCGCGGCTATCATGGCACCGGCTTTGGCGGCATCTCGGTTGGCGGCATGGTCGCCAACCGCGCCGCCTTCCCGACCCATCTGCCCGGCGTCGATCATCTGCGGCACACGCATGATCTTGCCCGGAACGCGTTTTCGCGCGGTCTGCCAGAGTATGGCGCTGAACTGGCTGACGATCTGGACCGGCT
>JAAUPC010000414.1 GCA_012036325.1 Paracoccaceae bacterium | reverse complement strand
CCCCGCACCGGGAGAGCCGACCTTGGCAGCCGCTTCGGCCTTGGGTTCCGCCTTTGCCGCGGGGGCGGCGGCCCCTTCGGTGACGATGGCAAGGCGGGCATTGGCGGCGACGGTCGAGCCTTCCGGGGCGATGATCTCGGCCAGGATACCGGTGACCGGGGAGGGGACCTCGACCGAGACCTTGTCGGTCTCAAGCTCACACAGCATTTCGTCCTGCTTTACCGCGTCGCCGGGTTTCTTGAACCAGGTCGACACCGTCGCCTCGGACACGGATTCGCCAAGGGCTGGAACCATTACGTCAGTCATTTGAAATCTCCGGTCTTCATGCGGGCAGGCCAAGGGCCTGGGCGACGAGGTTTTGCTGTTCGTACTTGTGGCGTGAGGCAAGGCCCGTGGCCGGCGAGGCCGAGGCCTTGCGGCCGGCATAGGCCATGCGGGTGGGCTTGGCGCGGACCTTGGTCAGGATCGTCTCCATCTCAGGCTCAAGGAAGGCCCAGGCGCCCTGGTTCTTCGGCTCTTCCTGGCACCAGACGAAATCGGCCTTCGGGAAACGCGCGAGTTCCTGACCCAGCGAGATGGTCGGCACCGGGTAAAGCTGTTCGATCCGCATCAGGTAGACGTCGTCCAGACCCTGCGCGTCACGTTCTGCCAGAAGGTCATAGTAGACCTTGCCGGAACAGAGGACGACGCGTTTGATCTTGTCATCGGCTTTCAGTTTCGCGGTCGAGTTGCCCTTCTGCGCGTCATCCCAGAGGACGCGGTGGAAGGTGGAGCCGTCGGTGAAATCCTCAGCCCGGCTGATGCACATCGGGTGGCGGAGGAGAGATTTCGGCGTCATCAGGATCAGCGGTTTGCGGTAAGTGCGGTGCGGCTGACGGCGCAGGATGTGGAAGTAGTTGGCGGGCGTCGTGCAGTTGGCGACGATCCAGTTATCCTCGGCGCTAAGTTGCAGGAAGCGTTCCAGGCGGGCAGAGGAATGTTCCGGGCCCTGGCCTTCGTAGCCGTGGGGCAGAAGCATCACGAGGCCCGACATCCGCAGCCATTTACTCTCGCCCGAGTTGATGAACTGGTCGATCATGATCTGCGCGCCGTTGGCGAAGTCGCCGAACTGGGCTTCCCACAGGGTCAGGGCGTTGGGTTCAGACAGGGAATAGCCGTATTCGAACCCAAGGACCGCGTATTCCGACAGCATCGAGTCAATCACCTCATACCGCGCTTGCCCTGCGCGGATGTGGTTCAGGGGGTAATGGCGTTCCTCGGTCGTCTGGTCGACCCAGCCGGAATGGCGCTGGGAGAAGGTGCCACGGGTGCAATCCTGCCCCGAAAGGCGGACGGCGAAGCCTTCGGTCTGCAAGGACCCAAAGGCCAGCGCCTCGGCCGTGGCCCAGTCAAAGCCTTTGCCGGTGGCGAACATTTCCTTCTTCGCGTCCAGCTGGCGGGTGACGGTCTTGTGCATGTCAAAGCCATCCGGCACGCGGGTCAGGGCGCTGCCCACCTCGGCCAAAGTCTCGGGCTTGATCCAGGTTTCGCCGCGCTGGTAGTTGTTCAGGTCCTTGGTCGCAAGGTTCTTCCAGCGGCCATCCAGCCAGTCGGCCTTGTTGGGGAGGAAGGCCTTGCCGGCCTCAAACTCCTCATTCAGGCGGGCCTGGAAGGCGGCCTTCATATCCTCGATCTCGCCTTCGGGGATCAGGCCGTCAGCCACCAGCCGTTCGGTGTAAAGCTGCAGCGTGGTCTTCTGGCGCTTGATCCGGGCATACATCGCCGGGTTGGTGAACATCGGCTCATCGCCTTCGTTGTGACCAAAGCGGCGGTAGCAGAAGATGTCGATGACCACATCCTTGTGGAACTTCTGGCGGAATTCGGTGGCGACGCGGGCGGCGTGGACCACGGCTTCGGGGTCGTCACCGTTGACGTGGAAGATCGGGGCTTCGACCATCAGCGCGATGTCGGTCGGGTAGGGCGAGGTGCGGCTGAAGGCGGGGGCCGTGGTAAAGCCGATCTGGTTGTTGACGATGATGTGGATGCAGCCGCCAGTGCGGTGGCCCTTGATGCCTGACAGTTGCAGACATTCCGCGACGACGCCCTGGCCCGCAAAGGCCGCGTCACCGTGCAGGAGGATGGGCAGCACCGCGATGCGTTCGGCGGCGTCGTTCATCTGATCCTGCTTGGCGCGGACCTTGCCAAGGACGACGGGGTTGACCGCCTCAAGATGGCTGGGGTTGGCGGTGAGGGAGAGGTGGACCTTGTTGCCATCGAATTCGCGGTCGCTGGAGGCGCCGAGGTGGTATTTCACGTCGCCGGAGCCATCCACATCCTCGGGCTTGTAGGACCCGCCCTGGAATTCGTGGAAGATCGCGCGGTAGGGTTTCATCATCACGTTGGCCAGCACCGACAGGCGGCCCCGGTGCGGCATGCCGATGGCGACCTCTTTGACGCCAAGCGCGCCGCCGCGCTTGATGATCTGCTCCATCGCCGGGATCAGGGCTTCGCCGCCATCAAGGCCAAAGCGCTTGGTGCCCATGTATTTGACGTGGAGGAATTTCTCGTAACCCTCCGCCTCGACCAGCTTGTTCAGGATCGCCTTGCGGCCTTCCCGGGTGAACTGGATTTCCTTGCCGTAGCCTTCGATCCGTTCCTTCAGCCAGCCCGCCTGTTCGGGGTCGGAAATATGCATGTACTGCAGCGCGAAGGTGCCGCAGTAGGTGCGTTTCACGATGTCGATGATCTGGCGCATGGAGGCATGGGTCAGGCCAAGGACGTTGTCGATGAAGATCGGGCGGTCCATGTCGGACTCGGCGAAACCGTAGGAGGCGGGGTCAAGTTCGGGCTGGTGGGTGGTGTCGCGCAGGCCGAGGGGGTCGAGGTCGGCCGCAAGATGGCCCCGGATCCGGTAGGCGCGGATGATCATCAGGGCGCGGATCGAGTCGAGGACCGCGCGCTGGATCTGTTCTTCGGTCAGAGGGACGCCCGCCTCGGCGGCCTTGCCTGCATGCAGCGGTTTGGTCATGGAGCCGAACTGGCTCATGAAGCCGCCGGCGTAGCTGGTGGACATGTTCAGGCAGTGGCGCATTTTCAGCGCATCGAGATTCATCAGCCGCCCCGCAGGCCACAGCCGCGCCGATGGTTCCGATCGTCGATGTCGCGTG
>JAAUPC010000413.1 GCA_012036325.1 Paracoccaceae bacterium | reverse complement strand
GCCGCCCAGCGGCCTTTTGGGCCAGCACCTCCATCGCCCGGTTCATGCCGATGGTGAACACCTCCTCCACATCCGGGATGTTCGCATAGGTCGTGCCATGCTTGACATAAGGCCCGAACCGGCCGATCGCCGCCTCGACCGGCTCACCTGTTTCGGGGTGGGCACCGATCAGGCGCGGCAGGGACAACAGCTCCAGCGCCCGCTCCAGCGTCAGGCTCTCGGCACTCCACCCCTTGGGCAGGCTGGCCCGGTCCGGCTTCGGCTGCGTCTCACTCGCCTCACCGCGCTGGACGTAGGGGCCAAAGCGGCCGGATCGCAAGCTGATCGGGTTGCCCGCCGCATCTTCACCCAGCACCTTGCCATCAACCCCGCCCGCATCCTCACCCCCCGAAATCGGCCGAGTGTAGCGGCATTCCGGATAATTCCCGCAGCCAATGAACGCCCCGCCGGAGCGTGAGGTTTTCAGATGCAACCGCCCCGTCCCGCAAACCTGGCACTGCCGGGAGTCAGACCCATCGGCGCGCAGGGGGTAAAGGTGCGGGGCCAGAAAATCGTCGATCCTGGTCAGCACCTCGCCAATTCGCAGATCAGCGGTTTCAGCGACGGCCGCCGAAAAATCCCGCCAGAACCGGGCCAGCACGTCCTTGTAATCCCGGTCCCCAGCCGAGACGTCATCCAGTTCCGTCTCAAGGTCGGCAGTGAAGTCATACTCCACATATTTGCGGAAGTAGTTGGTCAGGAACGCCGTCACCAGCCGCCCCTTGTCCTCGGGGATCAGACGGTTCTTGTCTTTCCGGACATATTCCCGGTCCTGGATCGTGGTCAGGACGGACGCATAGGTAGAAGGGCGGCCAATCCCCAGCTCTTCCATCCGCTTGACCAGCGTCGCCTCGGAATAGCGCGGCGGGGGCTGGGTGAAGGATTGCGTCGGGGTGACCCCGCGCTTTTCAGCCGCCTCCCCTTGCATGATCTGCGGCAGACGGCCTTCGTCGTCGCCTTCCTCATCCCGGCCTTCATCGTAGATCTTGAGGAAACCATCAAACAGCACGACCTGCCCATTGGCCCGCAGCACCACCTGCCCGTCGGAGGAGGCGACATCGACCGCCGTCCGCTCCAGCCTGGCCGCCGACATCTGGCTGGCGATGGTCCGCTTCCAGATCAGGTCATAAAGCTTGCGCTGGTCGGCATCAGCAAGGCGCAGCTTTTCCGGGGCCGCCGCCATATCTGTCGGGCGGATGCATTCATGCGCTTCCTGCGCGTTCTTGGCCTTGTTCTTGTACATGCGCGGGCTGTCGGGAATGTAGGACGCCCCGAACCGCCGTTTGATCTCATCCCGCGCGGCCATCACCGCTTCGGGGGCCATATCGATCCCGTCGGTCCGCATATAGGTGATCAGCCCAGCCTCATAGAGCCTTTGGGCCGAGGACATGCATTGCTTGGCACCCATGCCATGCTTTCGGCTGGCCTCTTGCTGGAGGGTCGAAGTCATGAAGGGCGGCCAGGGGTTGCGCGTCGCGGGCTTTGCCTCAACCGCGGCCACGGTCAATGTTCGCGAAGTGACAGCATGCACCGCAAGTTCCGCCGCCTCAGCCGTCGGAATGTCGAATTTTGACAATTTCTTGCCACCAAGCGTGGTCAGCACCGCCTCGTATTCCTGGCCCCGCGGGTTTGCAGGACAGCCTTCACGGTCCAGTATTCCTGCGGGCGGAAGGCGTCGATTTCCTGCTCACGCTCCACGATCAGGCGCAGGCAGACCGACTGCACGCGGCCCGCCGACTTTGCCCCCGGCAGCTTGCGCCAGAGGACTGGGGAGAGGGTGAAACCAACCAGGTAATCCAAGGCGCGACGGGCCAGATAGGCTTCGACCAGCGGCAGATCAACCTGCCGGGGATGTTTCATCGCCTCGGTCACTGCATCCTTGGTGATGGCGTTGAAGGTCACGCGGGCAACCGTCTTGCCCTTCTTCAGGCTGGAGGCGAGCGCTTCTTGCAGGTGCCAGCTGATCGCCTCGCCCTCCCGATCAGGGTCGGTGGCAAGGATCAGCGTGTCATCGGTTTTCAGCGCGTCGGTGATGGCCTTGATGTGCTTGCGGCTGTCGGCCGCAACCTCCCACTGCATGGCAAAGCCGTTATCCGTATCGACCGAGCCGTCCTTTGGCGGCAGGTCACGCACATGGCCGTATGAGGCAAGGACCGTGAAGTCCGGGCCCAGATACTTGTTGATTGTCTTGGCCTTGGCGGGGGATTCCACAACGACGACTGGCATGCTGTCCCACTTCTCCAAGGCCCTGCGAATGGCCGCGCACCATGTGGTGGAAGGGCAGGACTTGTCAACCGGGGCCCGACAGCGCGTAGCAGCTAGGCTGGAAGAAACCGTGCGACCGGCCCCCTTTGGCGTCAGTCAAGCCGCGCGAGCAAACCGCCCGGCTGGCGGGCGATCCTGCCGTCAAGCTCCAGCGACAGTAGTTCCGGCGCAAGTTCTGCTGGGCTGACCGCAAGATCGCGCAAGAGCTGGTCTTCTGCCAGGGGGCTGGGGCCGAGGCGGGCCAGGATCATGCTGTGCAGAAGGGCTGTGTCCTTCAGCGGTCGATGCGCTGCGACCGGGCCGGGCATCGCGGGCATCCGAACCTGCGGTTCAGCCGCGACGTCCGGGCTGTGTCCGGCCACGCCCAACGCTTCAAGCACATCATTGACCGACCTGACCAGCAGCGCGCCGTCACGGATCAGCAGGTTGCACCCGGCGGCGCGCGCATCAAACGGGTGGCCCGGGACAGCCATCACGTCCCGGCCCTGGTCAAGCGCCGTGCGCGCCGTGATCAGGCTGCCGGATTTCGCCGCCGCCTCAACCACGATGACCGCTTTCGCCAGCCCTGACACCAGCCGATTGCGCAGCGGAAAGTGCCGCGCCTGGGGGTCCAAACCCGGGGGTTGTTCGCTGATCCGGCAGCCTTTCGCGGCGATCTCGGCCGCAAGGGCGGTGTTTTCCGGCGGGTAGATCACATCGATTCCGCCGGCCATCACTGCGATCGTGGCGGCATCACCTTCGGCCAAGGCGGCGGCATGCGCCTCGGCATCAATTCCGCGCGCCATGCCGGAGACCACGGTGAAGCCCGCCGCCGCCAACCCCTGCGCCAGCCGCCGCGCCATCCGCATAC
>JAAUPC010000412.1 GCA_012036325.1 Paracoccaceae bacterium | reverse complement strand
CATCGGCGTGGCTGCGGCATGTCGGCAAAGACCGCCAAAAAGTCAATGGACGCCGCCCAAACGAAGGGGGCGGAAAGGTTGCCCTTCCCGCCCCCCCAGCAATGTTGGAAACCGCCGTGATCAGAAGCGGAAGCCGGCGGCCAGTGCCTCCTTCGACATTCCCTCGACGCGCGACAGCATCGCCGCCAACCACGGCACGTCTTCGGGCTTGGCCAGTCCCACGATCTCGACCCACCCCTTGCGCGCTTGCCTTTTCGCCCCAAGGTGACCGAGGCTTGGCCCCGTTCCTTTCGTGCATCCCTGCAGGCCCCCATGCGCTTTCGCCTTTTTCCTGCCCTTGCCCCGGCGGTCCTGTTTTTGGCCTTGCCCGCCCAGTCCCAGACCTGCGCTGACCGCAGCGGCGATTACGCTGCCCGGATTTCGCTCTGCGATCAGGCCTTTGCCATGGCTAACAGCGATACCGCCGCAGCGGATGCCCTGGCCCTCAAGGGTGAGGCGCAGCGCCTGTCGGGCGATCTTGACGGTGCCGCCACGACCTTGGCCCAGGCGCTTCGGCTGACGCCGACCAGTGCCTGGCTGTGGGTGGAACTCGGCAACGTCCGTTATGACCAAAACGACATCGCCGGTGCCTTGGCGCATTATTCGGCGGCCCTTGCGGTCGAGGATTATCCCGACGCCTGGGCCAACCGGGCCGAGGCGTGGTGGGAATTCCGCATGGCGCAAAGCTGCTCGGATGACGCCGATCAGGCCCTGCGGATCGACCCGCAATATGCCTATGCGCATGAAATCAAGGGCCGCTGCCTGATCGACCTTGGCCGCGCGGAGGAGGCGCTCAGCTATTTCGACACGGCCATCGCGCTGGCCCCCGGCTATCAGAACGCTTACCGCAACAAGATGGCCGCCCTAGCCGACCTTGGCCGCATGGACGAGGTGGTGGCGCTCGCCGATCTTGCCCTGCGCCCGGACACGGTTCCGAACCCGAACCCGCGGATCGAGGAAGACATCCTCGCCCGGCGCCTTCTGGCCTTGGCAGAGGTCACGCCGCCCGCCATGATCGGGGCCGAGGCCGACGCCCTCTTGCGCCGGTATCCTGAAAATTTTGCTGCACTGAACGTCAAGGCCCGCGCCTTGCTTGCAGCCGGAAATCTGGCCGAGGCGGATGCCCTGACCGCCCCCTTGCGCGCCAATCCGGCCGGACTGTCGCTGGCGGCGGTCTATCATGACACGCTGGCGCAGATCGACGTGGGTCTTGGCCGCCTCGATGATGGCCTTCGCAATTACGAGGCCGCGCTGAGCGCCGATCCGAACCTGTCCCGCGTCTATGCAAGGAAGCTGTCGGAACTTGGGTTCCTGCCCATGTCGAATGCGCCGTCAGGGGTGCTGACGGCGCTGCGACGCTGTATCGATGTCAAGAAAACCGGCTGCGTCCTGTCAAGCTAGGCCGAAAGGCCAGAGCCGCGGCCACCGGATGGGAAACCTCAGACCGGCTGACCTCAAACGGGCTGGCCTCAAACGGGCTGGCCGTTGTCATCCAGGTTGATGACCGTCAGCACCATGGCGCGCAGCACCATGTGACCGATGATCGGCAAAAGCGCCCAGAACATCAACCAGTGCGAGGCGTGGATGGTCTGGATCAGCGTTTCATTCAGCAGAAGGAAGGTGAAGTTGTAGACCACCATCATCCGGGTCAGGTTCGGCAGATGGGCGCGCATTTCCTGATCGGGCCAAAAGCTGGCAGCGGTTGCCACACGGCCCTTCAGCACATCCATCAGGAAGATGCCGCCGATCGCCACATAGAACAGGCTTTGCATGCGCTGGCACCACAGCGGGTCTTCGACGCCGACGAGCGCAACCACCGGAACCGCTGCAAAAAGCACCGCCATCAGAGCGGCACGCCCGGCCGAATACCGGGTCAGCATCCGCCGCACCATGCCCTCAAACCCCATGCCGATCCGGACCGCCAGTGCCATCACGAAAGCGGTGACGAAAGCCCGTCCTTCATGGTCGGCCCCCTGCGCCACCGACAGCACCGGGTAGCCGATCAGCAGCACCGCGCCGGGAATGTAAAGGCTGCGCGACATCGGCGGCAGGTCCTGAAACAGGCTAAGGAACAACCGAACAAGGTCTACCGGACGATGATACATGACCACACTCCCCAAGTGCCGCGATCCTGAACTGCCGCGATGACCAAGAGGTAAATGGGCAAAAAGGCAGAGCTTGGGCAGCAACCGGACCCTTGGAGGGCATTCCTGTGCAAGGTCTCAGGATTTGTCGTCGGGGGGCTCGATCATGAAGCGGCTCAGCATGGTGATCTGCACCATCAGGAAAATGAACAGCGCCGCGGGCATCGCGAAAGTCTCCAGCTTGACCCAAAGCTCGGTCGACTGGGTGCGCCAGATCACCTCGTTGGCAATGGCAAGGGCCGCGAACATCAGCGCAAGCCTGCGGGTCAGGATCATCCAACCTTCTGCTTTCATGGGCAAAGCCTCGGCCATCACCCATTGCAGCAAGCTGACGCCCCGCAAAAGACCAGCGCCCAGGATCACCGCGAACGTGCCGTAGACGATGGTCGTCTTCATCTTGAAGAAGCGTTCGTCGTTGAACCAGGCCGTCAATCCGCCGAACAGGATCACCATCACGGCGACGAAAATCTGCATTCGGCTCAGCGTTCCGGTCAGCCACCACAGCGCCGCAATTGAGGCCAGAAGCAGCGGCACCATCACAACCGCTGCCACAATGAAGCCTGAATACTGCACCCCGCCGATGGCAAAGGACTCATCCTTGATCCACATGTAGATCACGAAGAACACAAGGGTCGGGCCCAGTTCCAGCGCTTGTTTCAGCACCGGGTTGATCTTGCGTTCGGCCATGCTGTCGGGGTCCTTGTCCGGTGGTAAGGGGTGCCAAGTCGCGCTGTTGTCAGCACGACACCGTTGATGTGGCTTGAAATGGCTGTGGGATCAAGGCCGCGCGGGCCGTTTATGGGCTGATCCCGGGGGTCCAACTTGCCGTGACCTCTGCGCCAGACAAGAGCCTTGCCAGTGCCTGCGGCCCCAGGCCATCGGTCTGCAGGCCCGCCACCAGCACCTGCCCCGCCCAGATCCCGTCTCCAGCCACCAGCGCCAGCGCAAGTCGGCCCCGGCCTTGCGGCAGGGCGGC
>JAAUPC010000018.1 GCA_012036325.1 Paracoccaceae bacterium | reverse complement strand
CGTTGGCGAAGGTGTGGTGGACGCTGAAGAGGCCGAAGCCGCCCTGCGCGAGGTGGTGCCGGGCCTCCGCCTGCCCTTCCCCGCCTTCGCGCCCCATCTGGCTGACCGGGCACTCGCGGACAACCCCGCCCTTCTGACCCACAATCTGACCATAGACCGCGACCTGCAAGCCAAGCTGGAGTTTTTGGCGATTGAGGCGGTGGCTGGCAAGGGAGAGCACTTGCAAGTCGCGATAGTCGTGGCCGACCACGCCTCGGGCCAAATACTCGCTTCGGTCGGCTCAGCGGGCTATCAGGCCGACCTGCGGCAGGGGTTCGTGGATATGACGCAGGCGCTGCGGTCACCGGGCTCGACGCTGAAACCCCTCGTCTATGCGCTGGCCTTTGACGAAGGCCTCGCCCACCCCGAAACCATGATCGACGACAAGCCCACCAGCTTTGGCATCTATGCCCCGCAGAACTTTGACCGGATGTATCGCGGCACCATCCGCCTGCGTGAGGCGTTGCAACTGTCGCTCAACATTCCCGTCGTGGCTCTAACCGAGGCTTTGGGTCCGGCGCGCCTGATCTCGGCCATGGAACGCGCGGGCATGCGGCCGGTCTTCCCAGGCGATCAGCCGGGGCTGGCGATTGCCCTGGGCGGGGTCGGGGTGACGCTGGAGGATATGGTGCAGCTTTACGCCACTCTTGCCCGCGGCGGTGTGGTCCGGCCCCTGACCTGGCGGAGGGACGGTGAAGGGGCGGAGGGGCAGCGCATCATTTCGGCTGTTGCTGCCTGGCAGGTGGGTGACATTCTGGCGGGCCTCGCCCCGCCCCCCGGCGCACCGAGCAGCCGGCTGGCCTACAAGACCGGCACGTCCTATGGCCACCGCGACGCCTGGGCCATCGGCTTTGACGGGACCCATGTGATCGGCGTCTGGATGGGCCGGGCCGATGGCACGCCGGTTCCGGGCGCCTTTGGCGCGGATGTGGCGGCCCCGGTCCTGTTTCAGGCCTTCAACCGGCTGAAGCGCAAACTTGACCCGCAGCCGCCTGCGCCTGCGGCAACGCTTCTGGTGTCAAACGCCGAACTGCCACAGCCTTTGCAGCGCTTCCGGTCCCGGTCCGCCGCCTTTGAGGCGGAAGCCGACGCCCCCGCTGTGGCTTTCCCGCCGGACGGGGCGGAGGTCAAGCTTCTCCCCACCGGGCTGAAGGTCCGGGTCACCGGCGGCACCGCGCCTTTCACCTGGCTTGCCGACGGCGTGCCACTCCTCGTGGCGCGTGGAGCGCGTGAGGCGATGCTGGCCCTGCCGGGCGCGGGCTTCGTAACCCTCAGCGTGATTGACGCCGAAGGCCGCTCCGCCCGCGCGCAGGTGCGGGTGCGCTAGCGCCGGAGTTTTCAAAAACTCCGGACCGGAGCCTTCAAAGGCTCCGGTGCGATTTCTTCGAAGAAATCGCTACCCCCGCTCAATCGCCAAAGCGATCCCCTGCCCGCCGCCAATGCACATGGTGATCAGGGCTTTGCGGCCCCCGGTCCGCTCCAGTTCATACAGCGCCTTCACCACCAGCATGGCGCCTGTAGCCCCCACCGGATGGCCAAGCGCAATTGCCCCGCCGTTGGGGTTCACGCGGGCCGGGTCCAGCCCCAGCACACGCGACACGGCAAGAGCCTGGGCTGCAAAGGCCTCATTCGATTCCACCACGTCGAAATCCTGTGGCTTCATCCCCAGTTTGGCGCAAAGCGCCTGCACCGCCGGAATCGGGCCGATGCCCATCACCTTCGGGTCCACCCCCGCATGGGCATAGCCCATGATGCGCGCCCACGCCCGGCCATCATGGTCGCCCCGACACAGAACCAGCGCCGCTGCCCCGTCATTGATGCCCGAAGCATTGCCCGCCGTCACCGTGCCGTTCTTCTGGAAAGCCGGGCGCAGGCCCGCCAAAGCCTCTGCGCTGGTGGCCTTGGGGTGTTCGTCGGCGTCAAAGACTGTCGGTCCCTTGCGGCCCGGAACCTCAACCGCGGCGATCTGGTCTTTGAACCAACCTTGCGCAATTGCCCGGGCCGCACGGGTCTGACTTTCCAGCGCGAAGGCGTCTTGATCGTCGCGGGTGATGCCGTGCTGGGCCGCCACATTCTCGGCCGTCACTCCCATATGGCCGGTGCCAAAGGGGCAGGTCAGCGCGCCGGTCATCATGTCCACGGCTTTGGTATCGCCCATCTTCTGGCCAAAGCGGGCAGCGGGCAAGCTGTAGGGGGATCGGCTCATGCACTCCGCCCCGCCCGCCAGCGCCATTGCGGCATCACCCAGCATCAGCACCTGCATCGCCGACACCACCGCCTGCGCGCCAGACCCGCAAAGGCGGTTGACGTTCATCGCAGGGTCGTCTCGGGGATGCCCGCCTGCATCGCCATCACCCGCGCCAGATACATGTCGCGCGGTTCGGTGTTGATGACATGGCCCATCACCACATGGCCAATCTGGCCGCCCTCCACCCCGCCACGCTCCAACGCGGCGCGGGCGGCAACGGTGGCGATGTCGATCGGCGGCAGCGCCGCCAATGCGCCGCCAAAGCTGCCAATGGCGGTGCGGGCGGCGGACAGGATGTGAATGTCGGTCATGGGAACCCCTCCTTGTTTCCCGCCACCTTGCACCAAAGCCGCGCGCGGACACATATCTGCCGTTGCGTCACACAAGCCCGCCTGCCCGCCATTGACACTGCCCGACGGGCGGGGGAGATCAGGCCCATTAGCAGGAGAATACTGTGAAAGACCTGATCCGGGCCCATGCGGGGCTGCTCTTTGCCGGGGTTGCGACCTTTGTGATGATGGGCGCGGGGCAGTCGCTTTATGGCCCTGCCCTGCCCGCCTTTTCCCGCCTCTTCGGGGTCACGGTGGCCGAGGCGGGGGTTCTGGTCTCCGCCCATTGGGTGGGTTGTTTCATCGGTGTCGGGTTCATGTATCTGAAAGGTGGGGTCGTCACGCCGCGCCACACGCTGGCGGCCATGGCCATCGGGGCTGCGGGCGTTGCGGCCCTTGCCGGCTGGTGGGCGACCATCGCCGGGGCGGTGGTCTTCGGCATGGGCTATGGCATGTCGACGGCGGTCTTCAACCCGCGCGTGATGCGGGCCTTTGGCGACAAGGGGCCGTCGATGCTCAGCCTCTTGAACGCCACCTTCGGGATCGGCGCGATTGCGGCGCCCTTGGTCTTTGTGCAGGTCGGCAGTGACCCGCGCTGGTCCTTCGGGCTGACCGCGGCGCTGGCGGCGGTGATCTGGCTTTTCGCCGGGCCTGCCGGGCGCGTTGGGGCGGCGGCGGTGGAAAAGGTTCAGGCCTTTCGTCCGCATTGGGGCATCCTCGGCTTCGGTATGGTCGCCATTGGAATGGAGGCCTGCCTGATCGGCCTTGGCCCGACCGCCCTGATCCAGGCCGGAGTGGCCGAGGCGACGGCGGCCGAACTTCTCAGCGCGTTCTTCGTGGTCTTCCTTCTGGCGCGCGTCGCCCTGATCTTCGTCGCCCACCGGGTGGAGCCTTTTGCCCTGTACACCTATTCGATTGCCCTGGCCGGGCTCTGCGCGCTTGGGGCGGCACTTTGGTCACCGGCGGTGTTCTTCGTGGCCATGGGCGCCCCGGCGGGACTGTTCTTTCCGGGCTTTTACGTGACCGCCAGCGGCAAGATGGGCGAAGACCTGCGCGTGCCGCCAACGATCATCGCCTCGGGCCTGGTCGGCGGCATCGGCGCGCCCCTGATCGTGGCGCCCCTGATGGTGGGAATGGGCGAACGCGGGTTCTTCTGGCTGGTGACGGGTGTCACCCTGACGCTGACGGTGGCGGCCCTTCTGTCCTTCCGGCGGATGAAGGTCTGACCGGTCAGCTTTGCAGGACCATGGCCGAAAACACGTCATTTTTCGCAGAAAAATCGTGCCTTAGCGACCAACCTGCCAGGTTGCCACCCAGTCCAGCGGGTAAAGCAGCATCAGAACATTCAGCGCCAGCCCGTCGCGGATGATCCACATCGTCAGCCCTTCGGCCAGCACGATCAACGCGACCGTGGCCCAGACAGGCAGGCGTGAGGCGAGCCAAAAGCCCAGCACCATCGCCAGAATATCCGCGACCACGTTCAGAACGGAATCGCCATAGTAATCCAGCGAGATCGTCACCGCCCGATAGCGTTCGATGATCGCGTCCGAGTTTTCGACAATCTCCCACGCAGCCTCGATCAGGGTGGCAATGACCAGCCGCCAGCCAAAGCTCAACCGCCGCGCGACCAACCACAACAGGCCAAAGAACAGGAAACCGTGGATGATGTGGCTGGGCGTGTACCAGTCCGAGATGTGTTGTGAGTTTTCCGAGCTGACGACCTGCCCGTGCCACAGCTTGACGTAACCGCATTTGCAAATCGGCTCGCGCCCGATCCACAAGAGGTAAGCGGCGGTGAGTAGGATAATCCCTACCAAGACAAGGGCGGGTGAGATGCGTCTGATCATCAGGCGAAGGAATCATGGGGTCCGCCCCCCGTCCAGAGGGAATGAGGATCAGATGCGCAAGATAATGCTGGCTGTTGCCGTGGCGCTGCTGCCGGGTGTGGGCGCAGCCTGCACCTGGCTGCAGCCGTTCGAGATGACCCAGATCGCGGGGGCAGAGCTTGTGGTGGTGGGCAAGGTCACGGGATATCAGGACCTTGGCACCCCGCAAGGCACGGCGCTGGTCACGCTGCAGGTCGAAGAGGTGCTGAAGGGCAAGGCCAAGGGCGAGATGCTCTTGGTCTGGAACGCAGGCATGGCGCAAGGCCCGCATGAGGCCCGCGCCACCGGCCGGTGCTGATCGGCGCGATGGCAGGCGGACGAATTGCCGTCAGCAGCATGGTAACGGATGAGCGGCCGGACTTGCCTTCCATCATTCAGCCCTATTGTGGAGAGGTATGGATGCAGCCCGCCACGAAGGCCAATGTGACGGCGGCGCGAAAGGTGCTTGAATGACCGAAAAGAACCCCTACCGATACGGCCCGACCCGGGGCGAGCTGTGGTTCTGGCTTGTCCTCAGCGCAGGCGGGCTTGGGCTGATCGCCGTGGCGCTTTTCAGTCGCGGCATCCCCACCGGCCCGGCCCTGGTTGAGGTTGTGGGGATCGCGGGGCTTCTGTTCGGCTATCTGGCCGCGCGGTCGGTCAAGCGGCTGATTCGGAATGAACATCCCTGACACCGCCCAGTGGGCCAGACCCACACGTGGCGATCAGCGCAGCGCAATTGGGTGCAGCTTCTGGCGGCCTGCGGGGGTCAGAAGCGCCGCCTCGCGCCCTTCGATCACCACGGCGGTCAAGGGGCCGCCATAGGCCGCACCGCTGTCGATGTTCAGCCGGTTGCCGTAATGCGTCGCCTCATCCAGCGCGGTATGGCCATGCACGATCAGCGGGCCATGGCTGCCGGTGAAGGACAGGAACGGCTCGCGGATCCAGACAAGGTCGGTTTCGGTCTGGTCGCGCAAAGCCACGCCGGGGCGGATGCCCGCATGCACGAAGACGCAATCGCCCGCCCGGTGCAGCACAGGCAAGGCGCTGAGGTAGGACAGATGCGTCGCCGGAACCGCGGCCACCGCATCGGCATGGACCTTGGCCACCGGCCGGTCGCCCGCATTGACCACCCCGTAGGACGCCAGCGTATCCGACCCGCCCAAACGGGGATGCAGCCAGGAAAGCTCGGCCCGAAGGCCAAGTTCCGGCTCATGCGGGTCGCGCAGGAAACGGGTGAACATCCGGTCATGGTTGCCTTTCAGGACCACCCAGTCGTGTCCCGCCTTCTGACCGGTCATCAGAAAGTCGATCACCCCGCGGCTGTCGGGGCCGCGGTCGACCAGATCGCCGACATGGACCACCTGCCCCGCCCCATGCCGGGCGCTGTCAGCGGCGATCAGGTCATGCGCGCCATGAAGAAGGCCAAGGTGCCCGTGAATGTCGCCGATGGCGTAGATGTGCATATGCCTTAAGCCTTGCGCCTTGTGACAGCGCCCGGAGGGTTTAACACCCTCCGGACCTCCCGTGGAGTATTTGTCAAAAGAGCAAGCTGCAAGAGGAGGTCTTAGGCAACCTCGAACTGCAGGGCCTTCACTTGCTGGAACATGCCGGTGCCTTCCAGCGTCTCGATCACGCGCGGGTCGATCGGCTGGTCAAGATAGAGGATCGCAATGGCATCCTGCCCGACGCCCGACCGGCCAAGGGTGAAGTTCGCGATGTTGACGTTGTTCTTGCCCATGGTCATGCCCAGAAGGCCGATGATGCCGGGCACGTCCTCGTTGGTGGTGTAAAGCATGTGGGCGCCGATTTCGGCGTCGATGTTGATGCCCTTGATCTGGATGAAGCGGGGCTTCCCATCGCTGAAGCAGGTCCCTGCGACCGACCGTTCGCGGCTGTCGGTGACCATGGTGACCTTGATGTAGGCGTCAAAGACCCCGGTCTTTTCCTGCCGCGTTGTCGAGATCTGGATGCCCTTGTCCTTGGCCACCACGGGGGCCGAGACGAGGTTGACGTCCGGATTGTGCGCCTTCAGGACCCCGGCGATCACCGCCTGGTTCAGGGCGGCAAGGTTCATCTCCGCAACGGTGCCGTCATAAAGGATGTTGATCGCCTTGATCGGTTCATCCGTCATCTGGCCAATGAAGCTACCAAGGTGCGAGGCAAGCTTGATCCACGGGCCCATCACCGTTGCCTCTTCTGCCGTGACGTTCGGCATGTTCAGCGCGTTCTGCACGGCGCCCGTCAACAAGAAATCTGCCATCTGTTCAGCCACTTGCAGCGCCACGTTTTCCTGCGCTTCGGTGGTGGAGGCGCCAAGATGCGGGGTGCAGACCACGTTCGGCAGGTTGAACAGCGGGTTTTCGGTGGCGGGTTCAGTCTCAAACACATCCAGCGCTGCACCTGCGACATGGCCGGACTTGAGGGCCTCGGCCAAGGCCGCTTCATCCACCAGACCGCCACGGGCGCAGTTGATGATGCGCACGCCCTTCTTGGTTTTCGCCAGGTTCTCTGCCGACAGGATGTTGCGGGTCTTGTCGGTCAATGGGACGTGAAGCGTGATAAAATCGGCGCGGGTCAGAAGCTCTTCAAGTTCGACCTTCGTGACGCCCAGCTGTTTGGCACGGTCTTCCGACAGGAAGGGGTCATAGGCCACGACCTTCATCTGCAGGCCCACGGCACGGTCACAGACGATGCCCCCGATGTTGCCAGCACCAATCACGCCAAGGGTCTTGTTGAACAGCTCCACCCCCATGAAACGCGACTTTTCCCACTTGCCCGCCTGGGTCGATGTGTTCGCTTCTGGCAGTTGCCGGGCAACCGCGAACATCATGGCTATGGCATGTTCCGCCGTGGTGATGGAATTGCCGAAAGGCGTGTTCATCACGATGACGCCCTTCTTGGACGCGGCAGGAATATCGACATTGTCGACGCCGATCCCGGCGCGGCCAACCACTTTCAGATTGGTGGCGTTTTCGAGAAGTTTCTCGGTGACCTTGGTGGCCGACCGGATGGCAAGACCGTCGTATTGGCCGATCACCTCAGCCAGCTTCTCCTTGTCCTTGCCTAGTTTGGGCAAGTAGTCGACCTCGACCCCCCGGTCGCGGAAGATCTGGACGGCGGTTTCGGAAAGTTCGTCGGAAACGAGGACGCGTGGCATCGGGATGCTCCTGAATTAGGGGGGAAGGTGGGCGCATCGCCCACCCTACAAAAGGGTTTGGTAGGGTGGGCGATCCGCCCACCGCCCGGTCAGGCAGCCTCGGCCAGCGCCGCGATTTCGGCTTCGAAGGCATGGGCAATCCAAGGCATCAGGTCCTGGACATCCGCCGTTTCCACTGTGCTTCCGCACCAGATCCGCAGACCGGGGGGCGCGTCGCGGTAGGCCCCCATGTCGAAACCCGCGCCAGCCTTCTCGATCCGCTTGGCCACGGCCTTGGCAAAGGCCTCGCCATCGGTAATGCGGGGATCGGTGAACTTCAGGCAGACGCTGGTCGTGGACGCTGTCGCCCGATCTTCGGCCAGGTTGGCGATCCAAGGGTTCTGGGCGCAGAAGTCCCAGACGACCCTGGCATTCGCAGTCGCCCGGGCGATCAGGCCCTTGAGGCCCCCGATGGACTTGGCCCATTTCAGCGCCACTAGGTAATCTTCGTTCGCAAGCATCGAGGGCGTGTTGATCGTCTCGCCCTGAAAGATGCCCTCGATCAGCTTGCCCTTGGCCGTCAGCCGGAAAATCTTCGGCAAAGGCCAGGCCGGCGTGTAGCTCTCCAGCCGCTCAACCGCGCGTGGCGACAGGATGATGACGCCATGCGCGCCCTCACCACCCAGGACCTTCTGCCAGGAGAAAGTGGTGACGTCGAGCTTGTCCCAGGGCAGGTCCATGGCGAAGGCAGCGCTGGTCGCGTCGCAAATCGTCAGGCCCTGACGGTGCGCCGGGATCGCGTCGCCGTTGGCCAAGCGGACACCAGAGGTCGTGCCGTTCCAGGTGAAGACGACATCCTTGTCGAAATCGACGAGGCCGAAATCGACGATCTGCCCGTACGGCGCGATGCGCACGGTGGCATCCAACTTCAACTGCTTGACCGCGTCGGTGACCCAGCCTTCGCCGAACGACTCCCAAGCCAGCATCTCGACAGGCCGGGCCCCCAGCAGCGACCACATCGCCATCTCCACCGCGCCGGTGTCCGAGGCCGGAACGATGCCGATCCGGTAATCGGCCGGGACGCCAAGAACCTCGCGGGTCAGGTCGATCGCCTCTCTCAGCTTGGCCTTGCCAACCGCAGCGCGGTGCGACCGGCCCAAAGGCGCGTCGCCGAGCATGTCGAGGGAATATCCGGGGATTTTGGCACAAGGGCCAGAAGAGAAGCGCGGATTGGCCGGGCGCTTGGCCGGCGGGGTCAGGTCTGTCATGGTAGCCTTCCAGCTAAAAGCCCTTCGTTGGGGAAGGGTGTCCCGCCGCCGTGGATAAGGGCGGTCCGGCTCTGGCGCAAGGGACAAAATCGCGATAGGCCGACGTTTGGTCGCGAAAAAGCGACAGGCCCGTTCACTATCGGAAACTTGCCCCATGTTCGTTGCCACCCTCTTGACCAACCCCGAAACCCCACTGCTAGAGCGGGTGACCGTGGAATCGCTCCGCAATGCCTGGGGCGGCGGGGATTCGCGCTGGCTTGACCCTCGAGTGGCGGCAGAATTTGCGCTGGACGCCCCGCCCGCCAACCTCTGGGAGGTCTGGGACAGCCTGCAGGCCCTGCGCATCGACCTTGTGGTGCAACCGGCGGCCGGGCGGAAAAAGCGCCTGCTGATCGCCGACATGGACAGTACGATGATCCAGCAGGAATGCATTGACGAGCTGGCCGATGAGGCAGGCGTCGGCGCGGACGTGGCGGCCATCACCGCACGGGCGATGAATGGCGAGCTGGATTTCGAAGCCGCCTTGCGCGAACGCGTCGGCCTTTTGCGGGGCCTTCCAGCCAGTGTCATCGCCTCGGTCCTGCGCGACCGAATCACGCTGATGCCGGGGGGGCCTGCCCTGCTGGCCACGATGAAGGCCCATGGCGCCCATGCAGCCCTCGTCTCGGGCGGGTTCACGGCCTTTACCCAAGCAGTTGCGGCGCGGCTGGGCTTTGACGAGACCCGCGCCAATATCCTGCATGTCGAGGATGGTGTCCTGACCGGCACGGTGGGGGAACCGATCCTGGGCAAGGACGCCAAACTGCAGGCGCTGCAAGAGATCAGCGCCAGCCTTGGCCTGACCCCGGCCGATGCCATTGCGGTGGGCGACGGGGCCAATGACCTTCCGATGTTGCAAGGTGCGGGGCTTGGCGTCGCCTTGCATGCGAAGCCCCGGGTGCAGGCCAGTTGCCAGGTGCGGGTGAACCATGGGGATCTGACGGCGCTTTTGTACCTGCAAGGCTATAGCCGGGAAGAGATTCTGCCATGAAGGTGAGGCCTGCCACGCCCGCCGATGCCGCGGATATGGCCCGCATCCTGAACGCCGTCATCGCGATCGGCGGCACCACGGCGCATGAAACGCCAAAAAGCGTGGCCGAGGTTTGCGAGGCCTATGTCACCGGGGCCGACGTCCTGTCCTCGACCGTCTGCGAGGATGCGGGGACGGTGGTCGGCTGGCAATCGGTCGGGCTTTGGCAGGACGCGCCGCATATCGGCAGCTTTGTGCAGCCCGGGGTGCAGGCGAAAGGGATCGGCGGCCTGATGTTCGACCTCACCTGCGCCACTTTGCAGCAGCGGGGGGTCGACCACATCATCGCCCATATCCGCGCCGACAATGTGCCGGGCCTTGCCTATTACTCCCGCATCGGCTTTCGCGACATCGGGCGCGACCCTGACTTTGCGCTGCGGAACGGAGACCGGGTTGGGCAGGTCCAGAAACGCTTTGACCTTGCGCCCCTGGCCCAAACGACAGGTTAGGAACGGAGCGCGTTCCGCGCGAAGACCTTTTGCCTCGTCGTCGGGCATTCGCCCTTCTCCTCAGGTGCGAGGGGCCAGCCCCTCGCGCTCCCCGGAGTATTTCTCAAAAGAGCAAGCGCATTTGCTCTTTTCCAAATACTCCCGCCGGAGGCAGGCGACGGCACCATCCCGCACGACGGTAAACACCTGATCCCCGGCAGCGCCGCCGAGCGGGGCCTCGATGGCCCCCGAGGCGGCACCCCCTTGCCCCCGGCCCTGGAAGCGGCGACAAGCGGGGGAATGTTCGAGATTGCCACCGACTATGCCCTGCTGCTGATCCTGGCCGCCTTTTGTGCAGGGCTGGTCGACAGCATTGCCGGCGGCGGTGGCCTGATCACGGTGCCCGCACTCCTCCTCGTTGGCGCGTCGCCGGTCGAGGCGCTGGCCACCAACAAGCTGCAAGGAACGTTCGGGGCGGCCACGGCAACTGTCGCCTATGCGCGTGCCGGCCATGTAGCACCGCTAAGGCAGCTTGGGATGGCCGCCATCGCGGCCCTTGCGGGGGCAGGCGGCGCGCTGGTTGCGCATCTGATCCCGGCCGAGGTGCTGCGGTTGGTGATGCCCGTGGTCCTGATCGGCGTGGCGCTTTTCTTTGCACTGAAACCCGGGCTTACCGACGACGCCCGCGCCGCGCGGATCAGTCCGGCGGTTTTTGGCCTGACGGTCGTGCCGCTGGTTGCCGCCTATGACGGGTTTTTCGGGCCGGGGACCGGGTCGTTCTACATGATGGGCTTTGTGCTTCTGGCCGGTTACGGCGTGTTGAAGGCCACGGCCCATACCAAGATGCTGAACTTTGCCTCCAACTTTGGCAGCCTTCTGGTCTTTCTGCCGCTCGGGTCGATCTGGTGGGCGACCGGGCTTGCGATGGCGGCAGCGCAGGTCTGCGGCGCGATGCTCGGCGCGCGGCTGGCGATGCGGGTTGGCGCGGGGCTTATCAAGCCGCTTCTCGTCCTCGTCTCGACCGGCATGGCGCTGCGGCTTTTGTGGCAGGCGCTGGCGGGCTGAGGGGCGTCCATAGTGTCGCACGGGGATTGAGCGGGCCGCATTAGCCCCCATGTCTTGGCAAGGAAAGGAACCCTGCCATGACCGACACGTCTGCCCCCTCCCCGCTGCCGCTTGACCGCCACAAGGCCCCGGACGGGATTTCCGACCGCATCGCCCTTGGCATCGTCAAGTTCATGCGCGTCTTTGCCGATGCCTTCTTTTCCAAGCGCTACGGCCACCGCGCCGTCGTTCTGGAAACCGTGGCTGCCGTGCCCGGCATGGTCGGGGGGCTCCTTCAGCACCTGAAATCCCTCCGCCACATCCGCGAGGACGAGGGCTGGATCCGTGAGCTTCTGGACGAGGCCGAGAATGAGCGGATGCACCTGATGACTTTCATCCATATCGCCAAGCCCTCACTGCTTGAGCGCGGACTGATCATGTTTGGCCAGGCGGTGTTCTTCAACACCTACTTCTTCCTCTACCTCTTCGCCCCCAAGACCGCGCACCGCGTGGTGGGCTATCTCGAAGAAGAGGCCGTGGTCAGCTATACCGGCTACTTGGAGCAGGTCGACAGCGGCAATGTGGAAAACGTCGCCGCCCCGAAGATCGCCATCGATTACTGGAAGCTGCCCGCCGATGCGCGCCTGCGCGACGTCATCATCGCCGTCCGCGCCGATGAGGCCAAGCACCGCGACATCAACCACAGCTTTGCGGATACTTTGGCGGCAGGGGCCTCAAAGCGCGCCGTTCCTGCGGGGCGCGAGATGGACGGCCAGGGCATCAGGCCAGATGACCCATCGAAGGTTCCGGGCGCGCAGTAATCGGTCCGCGGTTGGCGACAGGCGCTCAACAGGCATGATCCGCCGACAGGCCCCGCGCCGGAACCATGACTTATCCAACGGCGCGGCCCTCCCGCCTCAACCGCCCCAGCCAGCCGCCTGCATCTCGCGCAGGCGGCTGGCGGTGCGTTCGAACTCAAACGCCCCTTCGCCTTCGATATACAGCCGCTCCGGCGCTTCGGCGGCGCTGGCGATCAGGCGAACCTTCGCCTCATACAAGGCGTCGATCAGGGTGACGAAGCGTTTTGCTTCATTGTAATTGGCGGCGGAAAGCTGCGGGATATCCTCCAGGATCAGGACCCGCACCGCCCCGGCAATTGCCAGAAAATCCCCCGGGCCCAGGGTTTGGAGCAAAGCTCCCAAAAGCTTGCCCGCCCCACCCCATTGGCAAAGCGCGGCAGGGTCAGGGTCCGGCCGTTCACCGTCAGGGCCAGCGGCGCCTCAGCCGCGCCGCCCGTCAGGTCTGCCCAAAGCGCCGCGATCTCAGCGCTCGCGCTGCGGGCGGGGTGGAAATAGACCTGCGCGCCTGCCAGCCGGTGCTGGCGGTAATCGGTCGGGCTTTCCAACTCCACCACCTGCAGCCGGTCCTCCAGCATGGCGATGAAGGGCAGGAACAGCGCCCGGTTCAGGCCGGTCTTGTAAAGGTCCTGCGGCGGCCGATTCGAGGTGGTGACGATCACGATCCCCGCCGCGAACAGCTTTTCAAACAAGCGCCCAACGATCATCGCATCGGTGATGTCGTTGATCTGCATCTCGTCAAACGCCAGCAGCCGGGTGTCACGGATCACCGCCTCGGCCACCGGGGCAAGGGCGTCTTCCACCTCGCGCTTCCGCGCCTCATGCAGGCCCTTGTGGATCTCTTGCATGAAGGCGTGAAAATGAACCCGGCGCTTTTGCGGGATGTCCACGGCCTCGGTGAAAAGGTCCATCAGCATGGACTTGCCGCGCCCGACCCCGCCCCAAAGATACATCCCCTTCGGCGGGGGGATCGGGCGGGCGAAAAGACCTGCGAACAGGCCGACACGGCGGGTGGCGTTTTCCTCAAGCCATTGGCGCAAGGCTTCCAAGGGCGCCAGAACCGCATGCTGCGCCGGATCAGCCCGAAGCGCGCCAGATGCGACGCGGGCCTCATAGATCTCGGTCAGGGTCTGGCGCATGGCGCTTCAGAGCGGCGACAGGATCAGCCCCTCGGGGCCTTCCACCGGTGCGGGCAGGCCAGGGACCAACAGCCGCGACCATAGGCCCTGTGCCGATCGGACCGCGTCCCTTGGCTGGTAAAGCTCGATCACCCCGCCCGCAAAGGCCAGGAACCGCACCGGGATATTGCCTTCCGGACGCGCAAGATCGACGGCGGCGGTCAGGGTTGCGCCCAAACCTTCGCAGAAGGTTTGTACGCGGGTCAGGTCATGGCAAGGAATGCCGATATGGTCATGGCCCACCTCCGGGGCGGCCCCCGTGATGCGCTGGCAAAGCTCGATCCGCGCCGTTTCCGGGCCGGAAAGGTAGACAAAGCGCAAGCCCTCGTCCCAAAATTCTGGAATCAGCTCCGCCCCGTTCGGCGTGACACCTGCATCAAGGCTCGCCCCTCCCGCGAGAAGCTCCGCAAGGGCTGCGTCCATCTCCGGCACTGTCAGGGCAATGTGGTCGATCCGGCCATGGCCCTCTGGCGCGCCCACGACCAGCCGCACAGCTTGACTGCCGCGCCGCATCAGGCCTGCGTCGGGCACAAAGCCGAAGACCTCGCGCAACACCTTTGCCGCGTGATCGGGGTTCTGGACGGTCAGTTCAGGCACAAGCACCGGCGTGTCCCTTTCAGCCAAAGGTCATGGGATCAGGGCCGCAGCGCACGCCTTCGTCAAGCGTGGCCATCGCGGCCATCTCGGCCTCTGTCAGGGCAAAGTCGAACACATCCAGATTTTCCGCCAGCCCGCCGCACGGGTGGACCGGGGGATCACCGAGGCACCCAACTGCACATGCCAGCGCAAGATCACCTGCGCGGGGCTTTTGCCCGTCCGCGCCGCCGCCGCAACCACCGGCCCGGCCGCAAAGCTTGCACCCTGCCCCAGGGGGGTCCAGCTTTGGGTGACTATGCCCATCCGGTCATGCAAGGCACGCAGTTCGGCCTGCTGCAGGCGCGGGTTCAACTCGATCTGGTTCAGGACAGGGACTACACCCGTTTCATCCACCAGCCGCTCCAGATGTGCGCCCATGAAGTTCGACACCCCGATCGACCGCACCCGCCCTTCGTCGCGCAAGCGGATCAGCGCGCGCCAGGTGTCGACGTATCGATCCTTGGCCGGACAAGGCCAGTGGATAAGGCAAAGGTCGATGCGCTCCATCCCCAGGCGCTGCAGGCTCGCCTCAACCGCGCGTAGGGTGCTGTCATGGCCCTGCGCATCGTTCCAGACCTTGGTGGTGACAAAGACCTCATCCCGCGACAGACCACTTTGCCGGATGCCCTCTCCCTGCCCCACCTCATTGCCATAGATCGCCGCGCCATCGACAAGCCGGTAGCCCATTCCCAGCGCCGAGGCGACGGTGGCGGCCGTGGTATCCGCAGGCACCTGCCAGATGCCAAGGCCAAGCTGCGGGATCATGTGGCCGTCGTTCAGGCGCAGGCGGGTCGGGGTCATCGGGCTTCCTCATTTGACGGCGTGACAAAGCGGCATGTGGCCGCTGATGGCAAGCAGGAAATGTCCTAGCGCGGATCACGAAGCGGCAGGGCCGCCCCCTCGGGCCAAGACAGCCAGACCAAGGGCCCCCCGGTTTCGGGCAAGGCCGCAAGGGCGCGGTCGGGGGCGGTCAGCTTCAGGATCTGGCCCTGCCAGTCCAGGATGCAGGTCCCCATGGCCCCGGAAAAGATGCGCTGAACCAGCCGGGCCTGCAGGCGGTGCGGGGTCACGGGCTCCTCAAGCGACGCTGTCAGCGCTTCGGGCCGCAAGGCGATGCTGGCGGTGGTCACCCCCGGCAATAGCGTGCCATCGGTTAGGCGCAGGCCCTGCGGCTCAACCTGTCCGGTCAGGACATTCGCGTCGCCCAGGAAATGTGCGGTGAAGGCGTCTTGCGGGTCGTCATAGACGCGCGGGGGGGGCCATGGCGGACCAGACGGCCATCCTTCAGAATGCCGATCTGGTCGGACAGCGTCAGCGCCTCTTCCTGGTCATGCGTGACGAAGATCGTGGTGATCCCCACCTCTCGCTGGATGCGTTTAAGTTCGATCTGCATGTCCACCCGCAAAGCCCGGTCCAGCGCCGAGAGGGGTTCGTCAAGAAGCAGAACACGCGGCCGCGTCACAATCGCCCGTGCCATCGCCACCCGCTGCCGCTGCCCGCCGGACAGGTCCTGTGGCCTGCGGTTGCCAAGTGGGCCAAGCTGGACAAGCTCCAGAACCTCGGCGACACGTTTGGCGCGCTCCGGCCCCGGGATGCGCCGCACCTCCAGCCCGAAGGCCACGTTTTCAGCCACGGTCATGTTGGGAAACAGGGCATAGCTTTGGAATACCATGCCGATGTTGCGGTCTTCCACCGCCGTCCTTTCGACCGGCTGATCACCGATGAAGATGCGGCCTTGGTCAGGGGTCACAAACCCCGCAATCGCGCGCAGAAGCGTGGTCTTGCCAGACCCGGACGGGCCGAGCAGGCCAAAGAACCCGCCCTCCGGAAAGGTCAGCGTCACATCCTCCAGCGCCTTGGTCGGCCCATAGGCTTTCGTCAGCCTCTCCACCCGAACCCCGCTCATCGCGTGCCCCCGAATTTGGCGTAGCGCGCGGCAAGCACCATGACGGCCATGGAAACAAGGATGATCAGCGTGGAAACCGCGTTGATCTCGGGCGTAAAGCCTTTGCGAATGGCGGAATAGATCAGCACCGGCAGCGTGCTGTCGCCGGGTTCAGCCAGGAAGTAGCTGACCACGAACTGGTCAAAGCTGACCGCAAAGGCGAACAGGGCCCCGGCGATGATGCCGGGGGCGGCATGCGGCAGGATCACCTTCCGCGCCACGGTCAGGGGCTGCGCGCCAAGCGACCGGGCGGCTTCCTCCAGCGCGCGGTCAAAGCTTTGCATTCGGGCAAAGACCGTGACGATGACATAAGGCAGCGCCAGCGCCACATGGCCGAGGATGACCGCAGGCGTCCCGCGCCCGATGCCGACGCCAAAGAAGAAGATCAGCATCGCCGTCCCCGTGATCAGCCAGGGCACCGCGATGGGCGGGAACAAAAGCGCCTGCAACAGCCGCTTGCCCGGAAATTCATGCCGCCACAAGGCCAGCGTCGCCATCGTGCCGAGGCAGGTGGCAATCACCGCCACCACAATAGCAATCCAGACCGACCGCCAGGCGGCGGCAAGGATTTCATCATTTGTGAACAGACGTTCATACCACTCCGTCGAAAAGCGGAACGGCAGGGCGTAAAACTCTGACGCGTTCAGGCTCATCACCGCCATGACGACAATAGGGGCGTAAAGGAAGATCAGGATCAGCCCGAGATAGGCGCGGGCAAACGCGTGCCGGATCATGAGGTGGCCTTCCGCAACGCGGGGCTGGCCGCTGCCAGGATCACCAGCACGACCGCCAGCAGAATGAAGGACAATGCCGCGCCGAGGGGCCAGTTGAAGACGGCCACGAACTGATCTTCGATCAGTGTGCCATAGGTGGTGCCGACCCGTCCGCCCAGAAGGCGTGGCTCCATGAAGGACCCGACGACCGGCACGAAGACGAGGACCGCCCCGGCGATCAAGCCAGGCATCGCCAAGGGCAGGATCAGCCGCCACAGGATACGCGGAAAGCGCGCGCCAAGGCTGCGGGCAGCCTCGATCACCGTGTCATCAATGGCTTGCAGGGAGAGGTAAGTGGTCAGGATCACATAGGGCAGATAGGAATGCACAAGGCCGATCACCATCGCCGTGTCGCTGAACATCAGGTTCAGGTCCACCTCCCAGGGGCTGATCGCGTTCACCGCCCGGTCCAGCACCCCATTGCCGCGCAAGACGATGGCCCAGGAAAACACTCGCACCAGGGCGTTGGACCAGAACGGCAGGATGACCAACAAGAACAGCACCTCGCGCGCGCGGCCCTTGATCATCCGCGCCAGGATATAGGCGCAGGGAAACCCCAGGATCACGCACCACACCGTGACCCAGAACGCCAGCTTCAGCGACTTCCACAAAAGCGTCGCATAGGTCGGGTTGGTCAGCGCCTGCGCGTAATTCGCAAATGTGAACGCCCATTCACGATCCCCGAAGGCACATCCGTCAGCAGGCTGAAGAACGCCATGGCCGACAGCGGCAGGAACACCGCCACCGTCAGCCACAGATAGGCGGGCGCGAGGAGCCCAAGCGCCCGCAGGCGTTCCGCCCCGGTCACTATTGCGCTGCTTTCAACTCCTGCCAAAGGGCCAGATAGCTTTCGCGCACGTCATCGGGCACCGGGCGCATGAACTGCACGCGCGCCACCGTCGCCGGATCGCCCAGCACCTTGCGGTTGAAGCTGTCCTCGGGCAGGGCCGCCGCGGCCGCGGTGTTCGACGTGGCAGGCGCGCCTTCAGCTTCCCATTTGACATAGAAATCCGGGGCGATCATCCAGTCGATGAAGGCATAGGCCGCGTCTTGCTTGGTCGAGGATGCCGGAATCGACAGCCCGTCCAGCCAGCCGATGGCCCCCTCTTCCGGAACGACGAAAGCCACCGGCAGCCCTTCGGACATCGACCGCGCGGCGGACCCTGACCAGTAGGTCGCCACGGCGAACTGCCCGGCCGCCATGTTCTGGTTCCAGTCGGTCTCGGCGCTCCAGAATGCGGCGATCTGGGGCATAAGCTCGGTCAGTTTGGCCTTCACGGCTTCCATATCGGTGATGTTGTTGATGTTCTGCCCGGTGGCAAGGGCTGCGAACTGCACCGCCTCCAGCGCGTCATCGCGGATCGAGACGCGGCCCTTCAGCGCCGGATCCCAGAACACCGAAACCGAGGTCGGAGCTTCCGGAAAATCGCCGGTGTTCACCGCAAAGGACGTCAGCCCCCAGGTCCATGGCACGCCATGCAGCGCGCCACCTGCGTTCAGATCCTCGTTCGCCACCAAAGCGGGGTCGACATCGGCCAGGTTCGGCACTTTCGCCGCATCAATCGGGCCGATCAGCCCTTCGGACTGCGCCTGCGGCGTGAAGGCCGAGTTGATCAGGACCACGTCATACGCCCCAGGATTGGTGCGCAGCTTGGTCAGCATCTCCTGTTCCGAGGTGAAATATTCATGCACGACCGTGTGGCCCGTCGCCTCGGTAAAGGCGGCGATGGCCCAGTCAAGATCGGTGCCGTAACCCTGCCAGTTCAGCACGCGGATTTCATCGGCCAGCGCCATCGGGGCGACAAAAGCCAGCGCCGTGGTCATCAGGATCGTCTTCATTCAGATCTCCCTTTCGGAGTGGGGTGCAAGGTCAGTTGATGGGGCAGTCCTGTGCAGCACTTCAAACAAGGGCAGCACCTCGGTCAAGCGCGGGGCGGTGGCAGGTCCGGATTTCGTGATCGACAGGGCCGCCGCGATGTTGGCAATCCGGCACGCGTCCACCGCCGTATGGCCCGCCGCCAAGCCTGCGATGAAGGCGCCGACATGGGTGTCCCCGGCACCATTGGTGTCGATGGCAGCAACCTTATGGGCCGGGACATGCTGTGCCGCCTGCCCCGGCAGGGCCAGCCAGGCGCCAGCCGCGCAT
>JAAUPC010000411.1 GCA_012036325.1 Paracoccaceae bacterium | reverse complement strand
TCGACCCCGCCGATGCCCGCGACCGCGATGACGCGGTCATGGCCGACGGCGGACACTCGATCCCGGTCAACCCCGGCGGCTTCACTCCTCTGGGTCGCCATCGCCGACGTGGCGTATTACGTGACGCCGGGTTCTGCGCTGGACCGTGAGGCGCGGAGGCGCGGGAATTCGACCTATTTCCCCGACCGCGTGGTGCCGATGTTGCCCGACATCCTTTCGGGGGACCTCTGCTCCTTGCACGAGGGCGTCGACCGCGCCTGCCTTGCCGTGCGGATGGTGATCGACGCGGATGGTGCCAAGCGCAGCCACCGTTTCGTGCGCGGGCTGATGCGGTCGGCGGCGTCTCTCTCTTACGAACGGGTTCAAGCGGCGATTGATGGCACCCCGGATGACGTGACCGGCCCGTTGCTGGAACCCGTCCTGCGGCCGCTTTACGCCGCCTACGCCGCGCTGACCCGTGCACGTGAGGCGCGCCAGCCGCTGGAGCTTGACCTCCCCGAACGCAAGATCGTGCTGGGCGACGATGGCAAGGTGCTTTCGGTCGCCTTCAAGGACCGGCTGGACGCCCACAAGCTGATCGAAGAATTCATGGTGCTGGCCAATGTCGCCGCCGCCGAGGAATTGATCCGCCTGAAGCGGCCGCTGCTGTTCCGGGTCCACGAAGAACCCTCACCCATGAAGCTGGACGCCCTGCGTGAGGTGGCCGAAGGCTCCGGCATGACGCTGGCCAAGGGCCAGGTCCTGCAGACGAGGCACCTGAACCGGCTCTTGGAACAGGCGCAGGGGACAGAGTTTGATGAGCTTATCAACCTCTCCACCCTGCGATCGATGACGCAGGCCTACTACCACCCCGAAAATTTCGGGCATTTCGGTCTGGCCCTGCGGAACTATGCCCATTTCACCAGCCCGATCCGGCGCTACTCCGACCTGATCGTTCACCGCGCCCTGATCGCCGGGCATGGCTGGGGCAAGGATGGGTTGTCGCAGTGGGACGTGGAGAACCTGGAGGAGACGGGCAAGCTGATCTCGGACGCCGAACGTCGCAGCATGGCGGCAGAGCGGGACACCACCGACCGCTATCTGGCAGCCTATCTGGCCGACCGGGTGGGGGCCGAATTCGCCGGCCGCATTTCGGGTGTGCAGCGGTTCGGGCTGTTCATCCGGTTGGATGAGACGGGGGCCGATGGTCTGATCCCGATCCGCGCCGTTGGGCGGGAGTTCTTTCACTATGATGAGGCAAGCCAGACCCTTACCGGGTCCGAGACGGGGGTGACGCTGGGCATCGGCCAGAAAGTGCTGGTCCGGCTGGCCGAAGCAGTGCCTGTGACCGGAGGCCTGATCCTGGACCTTCTGTCGGTGGAGGGTGCCACCTTGCGTGCGCCGTCCCGCAAGCCGGGCAAGTACCAGCCGCGCAAGCCTGCCCAGGCCGAGGCAAAACGGCGGGTGGTGCGCAGGCGGAAATGACGGAGCCGGGGGTTTCACACCCCCGCACCCCCGTGGGATATTTGTGCAGAAAGAAAGGCGCAAGTTTGAGTCAAATTGTCTGGGTTGGGCGAGGCAGGGGTTGAGCGCCAGGTTGATGCAGGCACTGGTTGGGATGATACTTGCGGCTTTGCTGCAATGGCCTGCGGCTGCGCAGACAATCCTGCCAGACGCGGTTGAGGGAGAGGCGAAGATGGGCTCGCAGACAGGGCTTGACGCTTGGGTGCAGGATTTTCGCCCGCGCGCCCTTGCGGCAGGGGTGCCTGCAGCGACCTTTGATGCAAGCTTGCGGGGGGTGGAGTTCAACGCAAAGGTCGTCGAACGTGACCGCAACCAGAACGAATTTTCCAAGACGATCTGGGACTACCTCGATACCGCGGTCTCCGAGGACCGGGTTGCTTTGGGCATGAAGGCGATGGCAAAGCACCGCGCCCTTCTTGACCGGATCGCCGCTGAATACGGGGTGGAGGCCGAGATCCTGGCCGCCGTCTGGGGCCTGGAAAGCGCCTATGGCACCTATCGTGGCGATCTGCCGGTGCTGGGGTCGCTGGCTACCTTGGCCTATGACGGCCGCCGCGCCGCGTTCTTTGAGGCAGAGTTGATCGCGGCCCTGAAGATCATCGATGGCGGGCATGTCGAGACCTTCACCGGCTCATGGGCCGGGGCGTCGGGGCATACGCAGTTCATGCCGTCAAGTTGGGAGGCCTTCGCCGTGGACTTCGACGGCGACGGCAAGCGCAATCTCTGGGGCGAAGACCCGGGCGACGCGCTGGCCTCGACCGCCAATTACCTGCGGCACTGGGGCTGGACCAAGGGCCAGCCCTGGGGGCTGGAGGTGACGCTGCCCGAAGGTTTCGACTATGACCAGACGACCGAGCGGGTGGTGAAACCCGTCCCCGACTGGCAGGCCATGGGCATCCGCACGGCCACGGGGGCAGACCTGCCCGACCATGGCCCCGGCTCCATCCTTTTGCCCGGTGGCCACCGCGGGGCCGCCTTCCTGATCTTCCCGAACTTCCAGGTGATTGAGCGTTACAACACCGCCGACGCCTATATCATCGGCATCGGCCATCTTGCCGACCGCTTGAAAGGCGGCCCCCCCATCGCTGCATCTTGGCCGCGCGACCTGCGCGCCCTTACCCTGGACGAACGCCGCGAATTGCAGGACCGCCTGGGCCGCGCCGGCTTTGACCCCGGCGGCGTCGATGGCCGGATGGGCCCGAAGACCATCGCCGCGGTGAAGGCCTTCCAGACCGCGCGCGGGTTGATCCCCGACGGCTACCCCAGCCTCGAAATCCTGTCCCTCCTGCGCTAAGCCCTTTCACATTTGCCCAAATATCCCCGCCGGAGGCAACGTCCGAGCCGGTTGCGCGCTTGCGCGCAGAGGCGAGACAAAGGACTGCGCGGCACGCGCTCAATTTGAAAACCGCCGCTGGCCTGAGGGGCGCTGACATGGCATGTTCTATCTTTGTTCTTGCCCGAATCGCCATGCCCTTCGTCGAACTCTCTGCCCTTTCAAACTTCACCTTCCTCACCGGGGCCGCCCACCCTGAGGAGTACATGACCCGCGCCGCCGCGATGGGGATGCCCCGCCCTTGCCGTGGCCGATGTGAACTCGGTCGCGGGGATCGTGCGGGCCCATACCAAGGCGCGGGAACTGGCGCGCGATGGCGGCCCC
>JAAUPC010000410.1 GCA_012036325.1 Paracoccaceae bacterium | reverse complement strand
TTCGGCGATGCGGTGCGGGCGTGACGGCTTCGCGGAGTGGGCGGGTGGCGGGATCGGGCGCGGGGCGAGGCACCGCGGCATCGAGTTCGGGGATGTGTGCGGGGCAGGTTCAGTTGCTGGTTCGAGGAGCTGATTCCCCATTCCCCATTCCCCATTCCTCATTCCTCATTCCTCATTCCTCATTCCCGCAACGCACCGTGCGCCGGCGCCGACGAACCGGCTTAAGTGCGGATTCAAGCCATGGGGCCGATGCTGCGGGGTGCGCATGACGGAACCAGTCATGCTTCGCCGGTCATCCGGCCCGTCGTCCGTCGCCTTAGGGGGTCACCATGTCCCGCTCCAACCGGTCTCGCCGCTATCTCTTCCGCTCGATCGCAGGCGTGTCGCTGCTTGCGGCGACGGCCCTGCTCACCGGTCTTGCTGCGTTCGTCCATGTCATTCCCCACGGCGCCGGCACGTCCAGCGCATGCGGAACCATCCTGGAACGTGTGAAGATCGTGGGCGGAGCCGGTGATCCGCTGCGCCATGCTCATGGCCCTCTCGACTCTCCTCGAAGGCGGCCAATGGCCGACCGCGGCGCTCGACTCCATGGTCCGCGTTCTCGAGGCAGCGTACGACCGCACCGCACCCCCTGCCGCCACCATCGCGCCCCCGGTGCCATGATCAGTGCCACCCGTGCCGTTTTCGTGGACGGTGCGGCCGAATTCGGTCATCGCCAGCACCACGGTCTTGCCCCAGACATCCGGCCCAAGGCCCGCCTGCAGGCGCAGGATCGACCGCTGCAACCGCTCCAACGGCCGCTTTATCGCCCCGGCCTGCCCCTTGTGTGTATCCCACCCGGATTGCGAGAAGGCCGCAATCCGCGCCGGTCCGCGCAGGCGTTCGGCGGCGAAATCGACGATCGGGTCGATGTCCTTGCCGTCAATCGCCCCGCCCGCCAGATAAAAGGCGGAAGCCGCGGCATCGCGAAAGAGGGGGTCGTCGTGATAGACGTGATCCAGAAGGGTTTGCGCCGCCACGCTTAGCCGCAGGTCCTGATCCGGGGCCCAGCTTTGCGCGCGGGCCGGGCCGGTCAGGATGGGCATCGCTTCACGCCCGACGGCATAGGCGGTTTCCGATCCCGCCCCCGGAAGCACCTGCAACAGCCGGTTCAGCCAGCCGTCGCGCTGCGCCATGGGGGCCAGGTCAGTGCCGGTCCCGGCCTCCAGAAGGTCTTGCCCGTCGAAATGGCTGCGCTTGTCGCGATAGGGGGTGGAGGTGGCGTGGACGAAGGCCAGTTCCCCCGCCTGCCACAGGGGGCGAAGGCTGGACAGCGCGTCGTTCAGGGCAAAGCGGCCGTCAAGATCGGTCGCCGGGGACAAAAGCCCCCCGCGCGCGGCGGCAAAGCCCGCGTCGCCCTGCGGCTGCACCACATCCAGCCCGTCCATCGCCCCACGAAGGATGATGACAACCAGCCGGTTATCGCCAAGGCTGGGCGCGCCTTCGGCAAGGGTCAGCGTGGTCAGCCAGGGGTGCGCCGCCGCCGAACAGCCAGCCAGCCCCAGGCCCTTCAGGAAAAACCTGCGATCCATCATGTCACCTTTGGTTGAATTCGGGTGAGGCAAGGACCAGCCCCACCCCGTCACGCGCAGATTCAGCGGCCCCTACGGCCCAGGTCAGCCGGTCGCCCGCGCGGGACCCAAGGGCTTGCCTCAGAAAGGCGCGCGGGTCGGGCAAGGGCCGGACCAGCCGTTCCGGTGCGTTCATCGCCCAGTCGATCCGCGCGGCAAGGCCTTGGGGGGTGATCCAGTCCGACGCCCGTTCCGGCCAGCCATCCGGCCCCGGTGCCTGATGAAAGGGCTGGCCCATGGCGGTAAGGGGGTCCAGAAGCAGCCGCTTAATCGACTTTGCGTCCGCCTGAACGATGTCCGCAGGCGCGACCCCCAATGCGCGCAAGGAAGCCGCCATGAAATCAAAGGGCTGGCGGGCCTTTCCCATGTCCACGCTCGCCGCAAGCGGGTGGGTCACGAGAGCCCCTGCCACGGCCAGAAGATCACCGCCGCTGTCGCGCCAGGCAGCCTCAACCGCGGCCACAAGGGCAGGGTCGGGATCATCGGCAACGAAATGCTCCACCAGTTTGCGGGCGATATGGGCGGCCGTTTCTGGCCGCGCCGCCAGATCATCCAACACCCTCAGGATCGGTGCCAGCCCCTTGCCGGAATAGGTCACGCCCAGCACGGTTTCCGGGCCAGGCTCGGCGCGGGCGGGGTCAAAGACAAAGCCCTGATCGGGGCTGACGGTAAGGCCAGTCAGAAGCTCGGCCAGTTCCCGCACGTCGGTCTGGCTGTAGCTGGCCCCCACGCCAAGGGTGTGCAGTTCCAGCAATTCCCGCGCGAGGTTTTCGTTCAACCCCTTGTCCCGCCGCTGGCCCTTGCGGGACCCGGGGCCAAAAGACGACGCCTGATTGAGGTAGATCAGCATGCCGGGATGGGTGATGACCGCGCGCAGCATGTCGCCAAAGCGGCCGTTGACATGGGGGCGGATCGCCTCATCCATCAGGATGGCGGGCAAGGCGGCCTCAACCCGGTTGCGGGGGGCGATGGTGAAATGGTCGGCCCAGAAGGCGACCAGCCTTTCCCGCAAGGCGTCCGGCGACCCGACGGCCCGCGCGAAGGTTGCCTTCACCCCCCGTAAAGCAAGCTTCTGCGCATCCCGCTGGACCTTTATCCTGGCCCCGTCATCCTTGGCCTTGCGGGCAGCCTGATAGGCGGCAAGGACGGGACCAATCTCGGCCAGCGTCACTCCCGGCCATTCGGCCATCGCATGGTCGGGCCCGGCCAACTGCGCGACCATCGCGTCAGGCCTATCCCCGGCTGGAAGACCATAGCCCCAGCGGATTGCAGCAGCCTCGGCGGTCAGGGTCATCGCGGCCTCTCCCCGTGTTGCATCAAGGATGATACGGCGGTGCGCTCTGGTTCCGTCGCTGGGGGTCAGAACTGGAAATCGGCGGGATAGCTGTGGAAGCCGTCGAAATCGGCCTTGCCCAAGGGCACACCGGCCTGGCGGAGTGCGGCATAGCCCATGGTAAGGTGGAAGAAGAAATTCGGCAGTCCATAAAGATGCAGAAAATCGGCGCCGGTCTGTTCCAGGTCGGCAAAGCCCGCGCGGTGGCGGATGATCCGCGCCTCTGCCCCGTCGAAA
>JAAUPC010000409.1 GCA_012036325.1 Paracoccaceae bacterium | reverse complement strand
GCCGAGAAGGCATAGCGGCCATCGGCGTCGGTCGTGGTCGCCGGAACGAGGTTGCCGTCGATGTCCACCTGGATGTCCTCTTTCTTCACCCCGGGGATGTCGGCGCGCACGGTGTACGCCTTCTCGTCTTCCTTGACATCCACCTTGATGCTCATCTCGGTGCCACCGGGCATGGCGAGCGGCTTCACCCAGAACGGCGAGCGCGGGTTCCACATCCACTTGAGCCCGAGCGCCACCATGCCGGGCGCGGCCAGTGGAACAAAGTGACTTGGAACCACCATGCCCGCGTTGCCGAAGGAGCAACCGTCGCGATGCGCGGGTTTGCGATCGATGACGGTGACGCGGCAGCCGCCGCACATGCCGTGCCGTCGACCATGACCGCGTTGAGGCTCACGAAGGTCTTCACGCCGAAGGGGCGCGTGGTCTCGGCCACGGCCTTCATCATCACCTCGATCACGCTGACGATCCTGGCCACCCGTGCGCAGAAAGCGGGTCGTCGTGGACGGTCTGGAAGCCCGGCTGCCGCCCCTGCGGCGGATGCCCCTGCCCCTTGGCGGCCTGTCGGGCGGCGACCTTCTTCCGCCAACCTCTGGCGATGCCCCGGCCACGCCGCCCCGCGCGAGAGCCGGTTCCGGCGCCCGCGCCAGAAACGGCCCCTGCCGCACCGGCAAACCCTTAAAGCCACTACCGCTTGGCTATCCTACAACGCCCGCCGCAGCATCTAGCGGCGGGCGTTGCCTAATGGCAGGTCCTTCGCTATACCTCAATTCCCGTGGTGTCGCGATTCTGTCTGCTTCGAATCGCCTCAGGCACATCGACACACACACGGGGGTCCCACCATGGCGCGCTATATTTTCATCACCGGCGGCGTGGTGTCCTCGCTTGGCAAGGGCCTTGCCTCAGCCGCGTTGGGCGCGTTGTTGCAGGCCCGGGGCTACACCGTCCGCCTACGCAAGCTTGACCCCTACCTGAACGTCGACCCCGGCACGATGTCACCGTTCGAGCATGGCGAGGTTTTCGTCACCGACGACGGGGCCGAGACTGACCTCGACCTTGGCCATTACGAACGCTTCACCGGTGTCCATGCCCGTCAGACCGACAGCATAAGTTCCGGCCGGATCTATTCCAACGTTCTGGAGAAAGAGCGCCGGGGCGATTATCTCGGCAAGACCATCCAAGTGATCCCTCACGTCACCAATGAAATCAAGGACTTCCTTCGCATCGGCGACGATGAGGTCGACTTCATGCTCTGCGAAATCGGCGGCACCGTCGGCGATATCGAAGGGCTGCCGTTCTTTGAAGCCATCCGCCAGTTCATCCATGAACGCCCGCGCGGCCAGTCGATCCTGATGCACCTGACGCTCCTGCCCTACCTCGCCGCCAGTGGCGAGTTGAAGACCAAACCCACCCAGCACTCGGTCAAGGAACTCCAGTCGATCGGCCTTGCCCCCGATGTCCTCGTCTGCCGGTCAGAACACCCGATCCCCGACCGTGAGCGCGAAAAGATCGCCCTCTTCTGCAACGTCCGCAAGGAACACGTCATCCCCGCCTATGACCTGAAGACGATCTACCAGGCCCCCCTCGCCTACCACGCCGCGGGACTTGACCAGGCGGTCCTTGATGCTTTCGGCATCACCCCGGCCCCAAAGCCCAACCTCGCCCGCTGGGAAGACGTGATGGACCGCATGACCCACCCGGAAGGGGAGGTCCGCGTGGCCATCGTCGGCAAATACACCCAGCTGGAAGACGCCTACAAATCCATCGCCGAGGCGCTGACCCACGGCGGCATGGCCAACCGCACCCGCGTGAAGGCCGAATGGATCGACGCCGAGATTTTTGAGCGTGAGGACCCCGCCCCTTACCTTGAAACCTTCCACGCCATCCTCGTCCCCGGCGGCTTTGGCGAACGCGGCACCGAAGGCAAGATCAACGCCGCCCGCTATGCCCGGGAAAAGAAGATCCCTTACCTGGGCATCTGTCTAGGCATGCAGATGGCCGTCATTGAGTCCGCCCGCAACCTGGTGGGGCTGCAGAATGCCGGGTCGGAGGAGTTTGATCATGAGGCCGGGGCCAAGCGCTTTACCCCCGTTGTCTACCACCTCAAGGAATGGGTGCAGGGCAACCACACCGTCACCCGCAAAGCGACCGACGCAAAGGGCGGCACCATGCGGCTGGGGGCCTATACCGCGAACCTCAAGGATGGCTCTGCCGTCGCCCGCATCTATGGCTCCACCGTGATCGAGGAACGCCACCGCCACCGCTATGAGGTCGACATCCAGTACCGCGACCAGCTGGAAACCTGCGGGCTCATCTTCTCTGGCATGTCGCCCGACGGCAAGCTGCCCGAGATTGTCGAGGTCAAGGACCACCCCTGGTTCATCGGCGTCCAGTTCCACCCGGAACTGAAGTCGAAACCCTTCGCCCCCCACCCCCTGTTCGCCGATTTCGTGCGGGCGGCGGTTGAGGTGTCGCGGCTGGTCTGAGGGGCCTGCCCTGCGTGGACAGCGATGGCACGTCAGGAAGATCAAGGGTTCGGCCCAAGGCCTTAACCTTTCGGCAAGATGTGACCGGCGGCGGATGGACCATCCGGCAACCGACACCTTCCGGCTGCGTTCACTTGTGCTAGCCTTGCCGAAAACCCCGCCTGAAAGCCCCCGCCTGAAAGGTTACCCCATGCGTTCGCTGACCCTTCCCCTTCTGATCGCCGCCCATCTTGGCCTTGTGACCCCCGCACCGGCGCAGGACATCGGCGATATTGTCGAAGGGCTTGCCCAGGGGCTGATTCAGCAAGAGCTGGACCGCAACGCCTATATCGCCGCGCAGAACGCCAACACCGCCGCCGCCTACCGCGACTATCTGGCCAAGTTCCCGAAGGGTCAGTTCCGCACCAATGCGCAAAACGCCCTCGCCCGCCTTGGCGCCCCGGTGGAGGGCACACCCGCCTCCGAAGCCCAGGCCGAACAGCGCCTTGGCATCACCACCGCCCAGCGCGTCGCGGTCCAGCGGGAGCTGACGCGGCTTGGCTACAACACCTTTGGCGCGGATGGTGCCTGGGGCCGCAACACCCGCACCGCCATCGCCACCTGGCAGCGTGACCGGGGCGAAAAGGCCACGGGCTATGTGACCGAAGCGCAGCTGCGCGCCCTGACCCGCAGCGTGGTGGTGACCCCGCCCGCCGAG
>JAAUPC010000408.1 GCA_012036325.1 Paracoccaceae bacterium | reverse complement strand
GGACAATTCTGCAAACTGCCGGCTATCGCGATCGGCGCGGAATCGATCATTGATGACGTTGGGCGTTAGTCCGATTGCAGTTTTCAGAACCTGCACCGGCTGCCTCGGCGCGAGGAGCTTCGTAAACTGCTGGCGCAGATCACCTGGCTGCGTGACCTGGTGTTCGCCTGGTACCGCCGCGCCTCTTTCCTCAGCAGCGACCGAGCCGGCGCGCTGGCCTGTCAGGATATGGAGGTGGCGGTCCGCGCGCTCGTCAAGCAACTGATAGCTGAGTTGCCGATCGACGCCGATCGGCGTGGTGCCTGCGCCCGGCGCCCCTTGGGTGACCCGGCACCGGCCCAAGATCGACCGGATTGCCTGCCCTTGGGTCATCCGCCGCTTCATCGACCCTGCCGCCCGCTTTCTGTTTGTCGCCCCGGCCGAGGTGGCCGATGTCGCCGACCGCTTCAACGCGATTCCCTTTGACATCGAAGGCGTCCCCTTCAGCCACAGGGGTGACCGCTGCACCTTCGATACGCTTCTGGATGACTTTCATCTGCACAGCCCGGCGCTTGACCGGATGGCAACGGTGATCCGCGCGGCGGATACCGACCGGCATGATCTGGCCCCCCAGGCTGCTGGTCTTCTGGCGCTGTCGGTCGGATTGTCACGGATGTATCATGATGACCTGCAACAGCTTGTCGCGGGTATCGCGCTTTATGACGCTCTGTATCGCTGGGCCCGCGATGGACATGAAGAAGGCCATGACTGGCCGGCTGGACGCAAAGAATGACGCCGACCCTCTCTGAGCTGACCCGCACTTTCGCGCGTATCGGTTTTCTGTCCTTCGGTGGTCCCGCCGCCCAGATCGCCCTGATGCACCGGGTGATCCTGGACGAAAAGCGCTGGGTCTCGGAACCGGACTACCTGCGCGCCCTGTCGTTCTGCATGCTGCTGCCGGGGCCGGAAGCGATGCAGTTGGCCACCTGGATCGGCTGGCGGCTGCATGGGGTGAAGGGCGGGCTGATTGCTGGGGGGCCTTTTTTGTGCTGCCGGGTGCCGCCATCGTGCTGGCCCTGACCATGGTCTACGCCACCTTTGGCGACGTGCCCCTGATTGCCGCCCTCTTCACCGGGGTGCAGGCCGCCGTGATCGCCATCGTGATCGAGGCGCTGATCCGCGTAGCCCGCAGGGCGCTGAAATCGGCTGAGGCTCACGTCATCGCCCTCGCCGCCTTCGCGGCCCTTTACCTTTTCGACGCCCCCTTCCCCCTGGTCATCCTGACCGCCGCGATCTGGGGCTTTCTGCGCACCAAGCCTCGTGGCGCGGGACCCCATGTCCCCCACCCCGCCTGCCGCCCTGGCCCGGTCCCTCAAGGCGGCGGCGGTCTGGCTGATGATCTGGCTTGCCCCCCTGTCCACGCTTGTCCTGCTGGCACCGGGGCGGCTGGCCGAGATCGGGGTCTTCTTCTCCAAACTCGCCGTGCTGACCTTTGGCGGCGCCTACGCAGTGCTGGCCTGGATGGCGCAAGAGGTGGTTGAGGATAAGGGCTGGCTGACCCTGACCCAGATGATGGATGGGCTTGGGCTGGCCGAAACCACGCCGGGGCCGCTGATTCTGGTCAACCAGTTCGTGGGCTTCCTTGCCGCCGATCAGGTGGGGGGGCTGGGCTTCGGCGCGTTGGGTGCGCTGGTGGCGCTATGGATGACCTTCATCCCGTCTTTCCTGTTCATCTTCACCGGCGCGCCGTTCATTGACCGGCTGACCCATATGCCGCGCCTCTCGGGCGCTTTGGCCGCGATCACGGCAGCGGTGGTCGGGGTGATCGGCAACCTGTCGCTCTGGTTTGCGCTCCATGTCCTTTTCGCCAGCGTCCCTGACCTGTCCTTCGGCCCGCTGCAGGTGGCCCTGCCCGACCCCACCACCTTGCGCCTGCTGCCAGCGCTGATTGCCGTGGCTGCGGGGCTGGCGCTTTTGTGGCGGCACTGGCCGCTCCTTTCGGTGCTTGCGCTTTCAGCAGCCGCTTCAGCTTTGGCCAGCTTGATGTAGCGGCTGTTCAGGCCGTCGTGTCAGTTTCCACCTGCCGCCCCTTCCCTTGGGCTTTAAATTGCCTATGGTAGGGACAATCACGAAAGGGCATCCGGATGGCGCGCTCCATCGACTATGGCACTCTGATGCATCGCGCGATGCGCGGGCTGATCCAGACCGTTCTCGCCGATGTGGCCGACCATGGCCTGCCGGGGGCGCATCACTTCTTCATCACCTTCGACACAACCTATCCGGGAGTGGAGCTTGCCGATTGGCTGCGCGACCGCTACCCGACCGAAATGACCGTCGTCGTGCAGCACTGGTATGAAAACCTGACAGTGACCGATGACCACTTCACCATTACCCTCAACTTCGGCAACAACCCCGAGCCGATGATCATCCCCTTCGACGCCGTCCGCACCTTCGTGGACCCGTCGGTTGAGTTTGGCCTGAAGTTCGAAACACAATCGTCGGATGAAGATGAAGAAGATGACGACGACGATCCCGAAGTTGAGGAAGCCCCTGCCCGCACCGATGCGCAGGTCGTCTCGCTTGACCAGTTCCGCAAGAGCTGACCGTTGAGCAGCGATCTGGCGCTGTTCCGCCGCAGGCTCTTGCAGAACCCCAAACAGGTGTCCGCGCTGGCGCCGTCCTCTCGCTTTTTGGCGCGGGCGATGGCTGAAGGGTTGGGTCCAAAGACCGGCCGCGTGGTCGAATTCGGCCCCGGCACCGGCCAGTTGACCCGGGCGATCCTTGCCGCTGGCGTGGCACCGACCGACCTCGCCCTATTCGAGCTGGATCAGGATTTCGTCACCCACCTGCGGCATGACTTTCCCGGCGTTGCCGTGCATCACCTCGGCGCCGACCGGGCGCATGAGGTCGTGGACCCCGGCGTGGGTGCCGTGGTCTCGGGCCTGCCGCTTCTGTCGATGCCCGCGGCGGTCTGCCAGGCCATCGTCGCCGCCGCCTTTCGCATACTGGCACCGGCGCGCCCTACATCCAGTTCACCTATGGCCCGAAGCATCCGATCCCCGGCCGTGGTCATGGACCAGCTTGGCCTTCGGGTCGAGCCTGGCCGCAAGATCTGGGCCAACCTGCCGCCGCGAAGTCTATCGCTTCTACCGCAGCTGACGGTATGCGACGGCATGCCAATTGATTTCGCGGCCCTGCGGCGCTAAGGGGCAGGCAAGCGCTTGCGAGG
>JAAUPC010000407.1 GCA_012036325.1 Paracoccaceae bacterium | reverse complement strand
TCTGGCGCTTGCCGCCGCAGGCCGGGCCAAGGGAAATGAGGGCACGGTGCGGATCACGGCCAGCCGGGTTGTGTCCAGCGCGATCCTGCCGCCGATCCTGGCGCGCCTTCGGGCCGCAGAGCCGGGGATTGAGATCGACCTTGTCCCCTCGGACACGACCGAAAACCTGCTCTTGGGTGAGGCTGACCTTGCCCTGCGCATGTACCGGCCGACGCAAGCGGACCTTGTGGCGCAGAAGCTGGCTGACATGCCGATGGGCCTTTATGCCGCCCTCAGCTATCTTGACCGCCACGGCCGCCCGGACAGCCCCGAGGCGCTGATGCAGATGGATTTCATCGGCCAGGACCGTGAGACGCAGGTCATCCGCGCCATGGCAGCCGTGGGCATCACTGTCAGCCGAAGCTTCTTTCCCGTCCGCACCGATGACCCGCTGGTCTATCAGGACCTGATCCGCGCCGGGTGTGGGCTGGGCGGGCTGCTGTGCCAGATTGGCGATGCCGACCCAGGGCTGGAGCGGATTGACGGTCTTGTCAGCCTTCCCGCTTTGCCAGTCTGGCTGGTCGCCGCCCCCGCGCTGCGCCAGTCGAAGCGCTTGCGCCGGGTGTGGGATGCGCTGGCTGCAGCCTTCCACCCCCAAGCCGCCTTCCCCGCTTGAAGTTTTCAGGCCGAAGGGCTAGGCGAACCCCGACAGTTCTGCAGGAGCATCGGCGTGGCAAATCCCTCTCTTCTTATCCTTGCCGGTGACGGCATCGGCCCTGAAGTCATGGCCGAGGTGAAACGGATCATCGGCTGGATGGGCAAGAAGCGCGGCATCCATTTCGATGTGAGCGAGGACCTTGTCGGCGGATCTGCCTATGATGTGCATGGCGTCCCCTTGGCGGACGCTACAATGGCCAAGGCGCAGGCCGCTGATGCCGTCCTTCTTGGCGCGGTTGGCGGGCCGAAATACGACAAGCTGGACTTCAGCGTGAAGCCAGAACGCGGCCTTCTGCGCCTGCGGAAGGAGATGGACCTCTTCTCCAACCTCCGCCCGGCGCAGTGCTTTGACGCCTTGGCTGATTTCTCCAGCCTGAAGCGTGATGTCGTCGCGGGTCTGGACATCGTCATCGTCCGAGAATTGACCAGCGGCGTCTACTTTGGTGAGCCGCGCGGGATCTTCAAGGAAGGCAACGAACGCATCGGCATCAACACCCAGCGCTATACTGAAAGTGAGATTGCTCGTGTGGCGAAATCGGCGTTTGAACTCGCCCGGAAGCGGTCGAACAAGGTCTGCTCGATGGAGAAGGCCAATGTGATGGAATCCGGCATCCTGTGGCGGGACGTGGTGCAAGAGGTGCACGACCGCGATTATCCGGATGTCGAGCTGTCGCACATGTACGCCGACAACGGTGCCATGCAGCTGGTCCGCTGGCCCAAGCAGTTTGACGTGATCGTGACCGACAACCTTTTCGGCGACGTGCTGTCCGACTGCGCGGCCATGCTGACCGGGTCGCTGGGGATGCTGCCCTCTGCCAGCCTTGGTGCGCCGATGGCGAATGGCCGTCCGAAGGCGCTTTATGAGCCCGTCCACGGCTCCGCCCCCGACATTGCCGGGCAGGGCAAGGCCAACCCGATCGCTTGTATCCTGAGCTTCGCGATGGCGCTGCGCTACAGCTTTGATCTGGGCGATGAGGCGACGCGGGTTGAAAGGGCGGTCGAGAAGGTCCTTGCTGACGGTGTGCGCACGGCAGACCTGATGGGCCCTGATGGCGGCACGCCGGTTACCACCGCCCAGATGGGCGACACGGTTCTGGCGGCGCTGGACGCGAGCCTTTAACGCCCGTAGCCCGGGGCGCTGTACCCCGGGCATCTCTGCCCGGAGCGCGTGATGTCCGCTGCCTTGAAAGGTGTGCTTTGCGGGCTTCTGGGCTTTGGGCTTTTTTCCCTGGCTGATGCCACGATCAAGTTTCTGGGCGGCACCTTTAGCCCGGTGCAGATCGTGGCCTTTGCCGGTCTTTTCACCCTGCCGCTTATCGGCTTGCTGTGGCTTTCCGCCCCGGTTTCACTTCGGCCGGTCTACCCGGGCCTTATGGCGGTGCGCACGGTGGCGCTGATTGGCAATGGCCGTCATGCCCTTGGCGCAGGCCGATGCGATCTTCTTCACCCTGCCGCTGATCCGGACCCTGCTGGCATGGCCGCTCTTGGGTGACCGCGTTGACCTGATCGGCGCTTTGGCCGTGGTCATCGGACTTGTCGGCGTGATCATCGCGCTGAACCCCGGGCGGGTGGAATTTGGCATCGGCCATATCGCCGCTGTCGGCGGCGTCATTTTGGCGGCGGTCCATTACCTGATCGTCCGCAAGACTGGCGGGGCCGAGTCAAATGTGCCGATGCTTCTTTACCCCATCCTTGGCCAGACGCTCTCGGCCTTCCTCTTGCTGCCAGGCCGCTACGTCCCGATGCCCCCGGTTGATCTTGCGGTTATTGGCGGGCTGACGCTGGCAGGCTTTACTGGCACGCTGATGATGATCGCGGCTTATCGCGCCGCTGCCCCGGTCATCGTTGCCCCCACCCAGTATTCGCAAATCGCTTGGGCTGCCCTCTTTGGCGCGCTGTTCTTTGAGGAACCGATGACCGCCCAAGCAGCCCTTGGCATGGGGGTCATCGCCATAGCGGGCGTGATCATAGGTGTTCGGCAGAACCGCGGACCAAACAGCTGAGGAAATTGGCGAAGACCGCCGGTCCCGCCCTTGTAGCCGCCCCCAATCCGGGCGATGATGATGGCGCAAACATCCGCGCCTCCCTCGTCGCGGTTCAGGCAGGCTGACCATCATGCATTCCAACCTTCGCGGGGCGCTGTTGTCGCTTGCCGCCTTTGGTGCCTACGCGACGCATGACGTCGTGGTGAAACTTCTGGGCGAGACCTTCACCTCGTTCCAGATCATGTTCTTTTCCGGTCTGATGGGCTTTCCCCTGGTCACGCTGATGCTGATGGGCGACCGGCGTGATGGAACGCTGATCCCTGCGCATCCCTGGTGGTCGGCGCTGCGGTCGGTGGCGGCGGTGTCGACCGGGGTGATGGGCTTCTTCGCCTTTTCGCAACTGCCGATGGCCATCTGCTATGCGATCTTCTTTGCAATGCCGCTTCTGATCACGCTGATGGCCATTCCTCTTCTGGGCGAAAAGGTCGGCATCCCGGCGGGGGGCTCGCGGTGATTGTCGGGTTGATCGGCGTC
>JAAUPC010000406.1 GCA_012036325.1 Paracoccaceae bacterium | reverse complement strand
CGGCTTTCCGAACGGATCGAGGGGTTGGGGGATGGATTGGTTTCCCCCCTGCAGGCGGCTTGTCTCAACGCGCTGCGGCGGTCGTTGGCCATTGCGCTGGCGATGGGGGAGACGTTTTCGGCGCAGTCGGGGCTCGCCGAGTTGAAAAAGGCGAACCTTGAGGGGCGGGTGCCCGAGCCGAAGCAGGGGGAGTTTGGGGAGCTCTTGCAGGGCGAGGCGTTGGTGGTGCTGTTCACCTTTGGGAACGCGCTGGCCTATCTGATTGCTCCGCATGTGGGGTCTTCAACCGTCGAACTGGGCGAGGTGGAGGAGGTGCTGACCGACAACGCTCCGCTGGCGCTGCAAGGGGCGCTGTGGGAGCTGGATCAGGACATCGGGGCGCTGGCGACGGATGATGTGAAGCTGGTGGCGGTGGTGTCGGCCTTCGCCGAGGCCTTGATGAAGAAGGTGCAGATCCGGGCGGAGAATGGGGCTCGGACCTCGGTGTTTACGGCTGGGTCGTGGAAGGTGGAGGCGGATGGGCTGACCATTGCGGGGTTTAAGCCGGCCAAGGCCGCGAAGGGTAGCATGATCGCCATGGCCTTCAAGAAACCGCATGAGGTGGTGGGGAACCACATTGCCAAGTACCAGAGCCTGCGGCTGTCGAAGATGCTGATGGCCTATGATTTCGAACGCCGGCTGAACCCGTTTGCGGAGCTTGGGGGGTTCATCTTCACCTTCATGGGGGACGGGAAGCCGGGGACGGGGAAGACCACCCTGATCCAGATGATGGCGGGATTGCTCAACGATTACTGCAAGGTGGCGGGGTATCCGTTCCGCTACCAGAACTTCTCCATCGACCAGATCGACAGCTATCAGGGGAAGTCGGGGCAGAACGCGAAGGCGTTCATTGACGCGGTGCTGGACCCTTCGGTGATCGGGTTCGGGACCATCGACGACATCGACCAGGTGGCGGGCAAGCGCGGCGACCGGCAGTCCAGTGCGGGTCAGCAGGAGGTGACGGCGGTCTTCATGGGGGCCTTCGCTGGGGCGGGGACGGTGGTGCGAGGGAACTGCACCTTCGGGATGTTCAGTAACTACCCGGAGAACGTGGACGACGCCTTGCGGCAGCGGGCGGGGGCGCGGTTTCTGGTCGACGGGCCGCAGTCGAAGGAGGATTACATCGACATCCTCTCGCTTTTGCTGGGGAAGAACCATTCCATTCCCGTTGGCGAGCATGAGCTGTTCGCGGCGCAGGAGATCAAGAAGGCTGCCGCCGCCAGCTTTGAGGGGCATTCGAAGCCGCATGAGGAGGGGCTGCTGAAGGTCTGGGACCGGGTGTCGGGGGAGATCGGCAAGCTGGATACTCTGGCCAAGATGGGGGCCTACCTCAAGGCGATCCAGCAGGCCGACGACCGCTTTACCGGGCGGGCGATCAAGAACATCACCGACGCGGTGAAGGTCCGGGCGATGGACTTTGAACTGCCGGATGAATGGATGGATCAGCCGGACCTGTTCCTCTTCAAGCCATATGACGAGAAGCTGGCGATGATCCGGGGGCTGATGACGCCGATCTCGGTCGAGATGGTGATCCAAGAGATCAACCGCTACGCCGACAGCGAATTCCGTTATGCCGACAAGTCGGACGAGGTGGCCATTCAGGGCATGGTCCGCGACTTCGGCCGGACGGAAGAGGCGAAGCGGCGGTATCTGGAGGGGAAGGGGTGAGGCCCAGTCAAGGAACGCACCAATGACCTGCGACGCGGGCTTGCATCAACAGATCGCCCTTCTGGTGGGCACTGGCCTGGCAACCGCCCTTGGGCCATGGATGCTGGTCAAGCTTGCTGCGTCAGGCGGTTGGCGGTTTGTTTTGTCGCTCGTCCTGGGGTGGGGGCTCGCTTCGGGTGTGGTGGTCCTTGCGGTGCTTTGGGTGCTGGGCGCGCGCGCCGAGCGGAGCGGAGGCTTGGACTGTGCGTGGTCCGATCTGATCGCGACCCTGTGGTATATGGCGCTTGCCGGTCTGATCATTTCTGCGCTGGTGACCGTGGTCTTGCGGCGGCGCGCCAGAGGGAAGAGCGAATGAATGAAGCGCTGACCCTGACCTTCGGGAACTCCATCCTGCCGCTGGCGGGGTTGTGTGCGCTGGTGGCGTGGCTGCCGGGGTGGCTGGTGGGGCGGGAGAACCTGTCTCAAAGGGCGCTTGCGCGGGCGGTGGGGGTGACGGCTGTGGTGGCGCTGATCGTGGGGGGCTTTGTTGGCGGCCGGGCTTTATGCGGCGATCAACGAGGGGGTCTGGGCGGGGGTCCTCGCGGCTCCGGTCGAGCGGGCGGGGTTCTTCCTGGGCCGCTCGGCGCTGTTCGCGCTGCTATGGGGGCCGCTGCTGGGGTTCGTCTGGCTGGTGAAGGCGCAGGAACTGAACCGGCGGTTGGGGATGCGGATGGTGGATGGGGAAGGGGGGGAAGGGGTGATGGTGGCGCATGAGGCATCACATGAACGCCCTACGCAGTTAACTTCGAGTGCGGAGAGCGTTAGAAGGCATATCCTCGAGCCTCAGATTCTTGCAGAAATCGACTGGTTGAAGTCCACTCAGGCGACAATTGTGCAAACTTTGCTGTTGGAGAAGAGTCGGCGCTTTTGGTTTGGAGTGGTGTCTGTCGCTCTGCTCGTTTGGGGCGCGTATGCAGGCATGGAGACGGGGCCGGGTGCTGTAGTGAACCCGCTTTGGGTGGTTGTCGCCCTAGTATTGGCGGTGTCGGCCTGTGCGATTTCAATATACTCAACTTTTTCGCTCAGGCACCTCCGTGCTTTGCTTCAGTTGATTGAGGATCGACTGGTCAGGGTCGACGCACAGCACTTTGGAGCAGATACGCTTGGCCATCTTCTGCGATCCAAAATCTAAGGAGATGAACCGCAATGCCTACCGAAACTGTTTTGGCTGAGTTCGCATCGAGATGAAACGCCTCCTCCAACGCGGCCCCCTGTTCGGGAACCTGATCGAGGTCCCCTCTCCGCCCCCCACCCCCATCCCCTCCCCACGAGGGGGAGGGGAGGTGCCCGGTGCCAGCCGTTCGCGCAAGGGTGGGCAGCATGACGGTGGTCGACGATTTCGGACGCGCTCCGGTTTCGGCCTGCCCGGCCTGTGCGGTGGTCCCCTCGGCCGAGCGCATTGCCGCCATGCGCGCGGAACGTGACGGGCGGATCATGCTGAGCCTGCCCTTGGCCACTGGTGCGGTCTGCA
>JAAUPC010000017.1 GCA_012036325.1 Paracoccaceae bacterium | reverse complement strand
CCCCAGGCGGCCCGCCCGGCCAGAAGGGAACGGGGTGCCCGGACTTGGGCCAGGATCGCCTGCACCACGGAAAGCCGCGCGGGGCACGGTTGCTGGGCAGGAGGACACTGTCAATCAGGTGGATGTCGGTCAGTCCGGGGATCAGCGCGCGGACGGCGGCGGCCGAGAGCGCGGGCACCGAGACACGCCAGACAAGCAGACCAGGCCGCGATCCCGGGCGAGGCTGTCCAGCACGGTGATCCCGGCGGTAAAGGTCGCATCATCCGACAGGTCAAGGTAATGCGCCCCGGCCATAAGGGCCGCGCGGGCCACGGGATACCCAGCCGGATCAGGTTGAAACGGCCCGGCGGCGTCGATCACAAGAAATGGCTGTGCCGCGCGGATCACTGGGGCGGGGTCGGCGCGGTCGATCTGCAGGGCGCGGACGCACATCCGGTTGGCCAGGAGGGTGGCGGCGGCAAGATCACGGCCCGCGACGATCACCTCAACCCCCGGAGGTGTGGCGAGGGAACTGGACAGGCGGCTTCCGAAGACCCCGGTGCCGCCGATCACCAGGATGCGGTCATTCAATCAGCCGGGCTTTCAAGGCGGGCGATGGCAGCAGGCAGACCTGCCGTCCAAAGCGGTAGCGGTTGCGCGCGATCAGATCATAGACCGGGTCTGCCAGCCTGTTGGGGACCCAGCCAAGCGCCGCAAGCGCGCGCCAAGGCCAGGGCAGCTTGCGCATCGCTGCCGCAAAGGCGGCCATCTTCACATGCGCATGACCGTCGGTCAGGACAATGTTCGTCACCATCAGATCGGGGTCGAGCCCATGAGCCAGATAAAGCGCGCGGCCAAGCGGCGACTGCGCGGTGACAAAGCGGAAAGACTGGCGCTGGTCCGTTCGCGCCATGAAGCGCGCAAAGCCCGAACAGAAGACGCAGGTGCCATCAAACACGATCAGGTCTTGGGCAGGCAGGCTGATGGGGGTCACGAGGCGCTGCATAGCATTAACCTATACCCTTGGCCGGGCTTTGCCACGCGACAGAACGCCCTAGGCCGCCTTGAAGGTCAGCGCAGCCCCATTCATGCAGTAGCGCAGGCCTGTCGGCTCCGGCCCGTCGGTGAAGACATGGCCGAAATGGCCGCCACAGCGGCTGCAATGCACCTCGGTCCGCGCGCCGAACAGGCCAGGGTCCGCCCGCGTGACGATAGCGTTCGGCAGCGGCTCCCAGAAAGAGGGCCAGCCGGTGCCGCTGTCGTATTTGGTGGTCGAGGCGAAGGCGGCCTGATCGCAACCGGCGCAATGGTAGGTGCCCACGCGCTTTTCGGTGTTGAGGCGGCTGGTATTCGGACGCTCTGTCTCTTCCTCACGCAGGACACGGTAGGACATGTCGCTGAGACGCGCGCGCCATTCTGCTTCGGTCAGGGTGAAGGGGAAGCCTTCGGCGCGGGCCATCCTGGAGGCCAGACCCGAAGCGAAGGGGGCGGCCATCAGGGCTGCGGTCGCGTAAAGGAAATGCCTGCGCAGCATCGTCGTCTCCATCAGTTGCGGTCACGCTATGCACAAAGCTACGCCGGGTGTCAGCGCGAAGTTGCAGTGTCACGCAAACGGGAATGGCTGTCACACCGACCCTTCCCCTTGAACCCCCCCGCGTTATGTTCCAAACAAGTCGAAAGCCGCGCATCGGGCGCGGGAGCGATGGATTGGACGAAACGATGCTGGATCTGGCGATGAAACCGACCGAAGAGATTTCGGTCCGCGAGGTGTTCGGCATTGACACCGACATGCGTGTGAAAGGCTTTGCCGAGCGGACCGACCGCGTGCCGGACATCGACCCGACCTACAAGTTTGACCCTGACACCACCTTGGCGATTCTGGCGGGCTTTGCCTACAACCGCCGCGTGATGATCCAGGGCTATCACGGCACGGGCAAATCGACGCATATCGAACAGGTTGCGGCGCGGCTGAACTGGCCTTGCGTGCGGGTGAACCTTGACTCACATATCTCTCGGATCGACCTGATCGGCAAGGACGCGATCAAGCTGCGCGATGGCAAGCAGGTGACGGAGTTTCACGAAGGCATCCTGCCTTGGGCGCTGCGCAATGCGGTGGCGATTGTCTTTGACGAATATGATGCGGGCCGGGCGGATGTGATGTTCGTGATCCAGCGCGTTCTGGAGCATGACGGCAAGCTGACCCTGCTGGACCAGAACGAGATCATCACGCCGCACCCATCGTTCCGGTTGTTTGCGACTTCGAACACCGTGGGCCTTGGGGATACGACAGGGCTGTATCACGGCACCCAGCAGATCAACCAAGCGCAGATGGACCGGTGGAGCCTTGTCGCGACGCTGAACTATCTGTCCCACGACGCCGAGGCGGCGATCGTGCTGGCGAAGTCCCCGCATTACAACACTGAGAAGGGCCGCAAGCAGATTGGCCAGATGGTGACGGTGGCCGACCTGACGCGCACGGCCTTCATGAACGGCGATCTGTCCACCGTGATGAGCCCCCGGACGGTGCTGAACTGGGCGCAGAACGCCGAGATTTTCCGCAACGTGGGCTATGCCTTCCGGCTGACCTTCCTGAACAAATGCGACGAGCTCGAGCGCCAGACGGTCGCCGAGTTCTACCAGCGGTGCTTTGCGGAAGAGCTGCCGGAGAGTGCGGCCAGCATGGCGATGAAGTGAGATGATGGGGCGGGCCATACGGTTCGCCCTTTTACTTTGCACAACCTTTGCTGCGACAGCCAAGGCGGAGCCCCTGGAATGGCGCAGTCTTGGATTGAAGCAGAATGTCGTGCTCTGTGCTGCCCTGTTCCATGTCCGCGCGGAATGGATGGTTCGCTTCAGGATGGATCCGACAGCCTTGGGCCGCGAATTCGCGGCCTCGGAGAGCCTGCTACGCATTTATGGAGACCACGTTCCAGCACTTGGCGGTCGCTCTCGTAGCGGGCCGAAGGAAGGTGGCTCGCCGCTGATTACCGGACCTTTGACGCGCGGACCGACAGATTTGAGTTTGGACGCCTATCATGCGCGGGAAAAGCTGGTGGAGCATTTTACAACGACCGGCGCGATGAAGCATAGGCCACCCGTCTGCCTGGAAGACGAAACCTGTTCATCCTGCTGGACCCTGTTGCGCTGGATGCAGACAGAGGGCCGGCCGTAAAAGTTTTCACTCTGCCTTGAAAATGCGCGATTCTGCTTGCCTCATGCTGAAATGGCACGCGGTTTGGAAACTCTTTTTGCCGTCTTCATGCTTGGGGCTGCGGTGGCACCCGGAGCGGCCGATCCCCTCTTGCGTGACTTTTCAACCTGCGCCGGGCGGCTTTCGGCGCTGGTGGAGCATCAATGGCTGGTGGATGGTCCAGCGTCGGACGTGTCGGCAAATCGGCGGGATGCGATGCTGGAACTGGTCGCGGCGGTGATGCCGCCCGAGATGGCCAGGACGGCGATGGGCTGGCGGATCGAGGCCAAGGTGGCGCAGCGGGCGCTGCTGGACCGGGCCTATTTCGCCCAGGATGCGGCAGCTGAAAAAAGGTCGGCGCAGCTTTTGCAAGGCTGCGCGACCTGATTGGTCAATCCTGATCAGCCGCGCGCGGCTTTCGTCGCATTGGCCCACCAGACAAGATCATCAAGGCTGGCCTTGGCCGAAGGCAGAAGGTTCGCTTCAACCTCAGCCATGTTGCCCGACCCGCCGAGGCCCGGGTGGACCTTGAAGAAGTCGCCCATGCCGAGGTGCACGGCGTTGCGGGTCGGGACCATCTGCAATTCGACCGCGATGGTGCGCAGATGTTCCAGCGCGCGGGTGCCACCGGCGGCGCCATAGGCGATGGCGGTCATCGGCTTGCGGTTCCATTCCTTGTAGGACTGGTCCAGCGCATTCTTCAGCGCGCCGGTGATCGAGCGGTTGTATTCGGCGACGACGAAGATGTAGCCGTCAAACTCAGCCATCTTGTTCTGCCAAGCGACGGCCTTGGGGTCCGAGGACGGCATCCAGAGGTTCGAGGCCATCTCATCAAAAAGCGGCAGGTCGAAGTCGCGCAGATCAACGAGTTCGACCGTCATGTCCTCACGGGCCTGGGCCTGTTTCAGCATCCACTGCGCCGGGATATCGGCAAAGCGGGTCTTGCGGGTCGATCCGATGATCAGGGCGATTTTGGGTTTGCTGGCCATGGAAGAATTCCTTCACGAGGGGTGATGTTCACTGTCGCCCATATGTGCGGCCGAATGTCCTTCTGCCAATTCCGCACCCTCGCGCCGGACCTGTGCAGGGGCGCACCGGGAGAGGGGCTATTGCCCTTCGTACGGCCCACCCTCTGCCTGGAGAATCTCAAACCAGCACATCTTTCCGCTGCCCGTCAGTTCCATATCGGCCTCTTCCCGGGTTGCAGGATTGTCCATTGCCGCCTGCGTTTTGCGATAGAAGTCCAACTGTTCGGCAAACCGGGTATCAAAGGCGGCGGCCTCATCCGCCGTGGCCTTTTGCGCGATGAGGCGCGAGAAGAACACCAGCTCTTTGGCCGTGCCTTCGATATCTGCGCCGGGTCCATTTGCTTCAAGACCGCTGACCCAATAGGCAAGGCAGGTCAACGCCAGGTCATGTGAAACCTGTGGCATCAGGTCGGCCTCGGCATCGGTCTGGGCGAAAAGCGGCGTCGCGCAGAAGATCAACGGGATCAGGGTGGTCAGGCGCATGGTCGGCTCCATCTTGGTGGCTGGCTTTCGCTTAGCGCGCGGCCTTAGGCAGGGCCAGTCAGCTTTTCCTGCCAAGGCGCGCCAGCCGGGCTTGCCCAAGCCCGGTCAGGGTGCTTTATCTGACCCATGAGCAAGCCCAGCGACAACCCCGCCGATCCGTTCAAGAAGGCCCTGGCCGAGGCCACCCGCACCATGGCGGATGATCCCGACATGACGGTGACCTATTCGGTCGACCCTGCGGGCATGTCGAAGGAAGGCGTGCGCCTGCCCCAGGTCAGCCGCCGGATGACCCGGGATGAAGTGCTTTTGGCGCGCGGCACGGCGGATGCCTTTGCGCTGCGCCGCCGCTATCACGATGACGGGGTTTCGGCCCGCTATGCGCCCACCGGCCCCCTGGCGCGCGAGATTTATGAGGCGATGGAAACCGCCCGGTGTGAGGCTGTCGGCGCGCGCGCCATGCCCGGCAGGCGGGCAACATTGACGCGAAGATTGCGCATGAGGCGGACCGCAAGGGCTATGGCCAGGTGACGCAATCGGGCGATGTGCCGCTGTCGGTGGCGGCGGGCTATCTGGTGCGGCAACTGGCAACCGGGCGCGAATTGCCGAAATCGGCGGCAAATGTCGTGGACCTGTGGCGCGGCTTCATCGAAGATCAGGCGGGCGAGGCGCTGGAAACGGTTGACCAGGTGCTGGCTGATCAGGCGGCGTTCGCCCGGCTGGCGCGGAAGGTGATCTCGGACCTCGGCTATGGCGACCAGCTGGGCGATGACCCGGATGCGCCAGATGACACAGCGGGTGAGGATGAGGCGGAAGAGGATCAGGACTCGCCCGATACGGCGGGCGAGGAAGAGGAAGGCGACGAAAGCGAAGCCAGCCCCGAGCGGAGCCAGGAAGAGCAGCAGGACCAATCCCAGGCGCAAGTCACTATGGAAGACAGCGCCGACATGGAACAGGGCGACGAAGCTGAGATGCCCGAAGGCGAGGCCCCGCTAGAGCCGCCCGCGCCTGCGCCCTATTCCGACGCGGACCCGAACTATGCCGTCTACACCACGGATTTCGATGAGGAAATCCGGGCGGAGGAACTGGCCGAACCGGCCGAGTTGGAGCGCCTGCGCGCCTATCTTGACCAACAACTGGAGCCCTTGAAGGGGGCCGTCAGCCGGTTGGCCAACAAGCTGCAGCGGCGCTTGCAGGCGCAGCAGAACCGGTCCTGGGACTTCGACCTTGAGGAAGGCACGCTGGACGCGGGCCGACTGGCGCGGGTCGTGGCGAACCCGACGACTCCGCTGTCGTTCAAGCAGGAAAAGGACACCGAGTTTCGCGATACGGTGGTGACGCTGCTTCTGGACAACTCCGGTTCGATGCGGGGGCGGCCGATTTCGATCGCCGCGATCTGTGCCGATGTGCTGGCGCGGACGTTGGAGCGCTGTTCGGTGAAGGTGGAGATCCTGGGCTTTACCACCCGGGCCTGGAAGGGCGGGCAAAGCCGTGAGCGGTGGCTTGCACAAGGCCGGCCGCAGACACCGGGGCGGCTGAATGACTTGCGCCACATCGTCTACAAATCGGCCGATGCACCCTGGCGGCGGGTGCGGCCGAACCTGGGGCTGATGATGAAAGAGGGGCTTCTGAAGGAGAACATCGACGGCGAGGCGCTGGAATGGGCGCATCGCCGGGCGATGGCCCGGCCCGAGGCGCGCAAGATCATGATGGTGATTTCCGATGGCGCGCCGGTGGACGACTCAACTCTGTCGGTCAACCCCTCGAATTACCTGGAAAAACACCTGCGCGACGTGATCGCGATGGTGGAGCGGCGGCGGGCGGTGGAGCTGATCGCGATCGGCATCGGCCATGACGTGACGCGCTACTATCAGCGGGCGGTGACCATCACGGATGTGGAGCAGTTGGCGGGCGCAATGACGGAACAGTTGGCGGGGCTGTTCGAGGTGGACCCGAAAAAGCGCGCCCGGGCGTTAGGGCTGCGGCGAGTGGGGTAAGGGGGCGCTGCCCCGCTCGGCGCTTTGCGCCTCACCCCCAAGGATATTTGCGCCAGAAGGAAAGGCTGAGGGATGTTTCAGAGTTTTGAAAGCCATGCCTCACCCGATCAGGGGCCGCCCCGGCTTGCGGCCTTGCGGGCGCAACTGGCGGCGCTGGGGCTGGACGGGTTTCTGGTGCCGCGCGCGGATGCGCATCAGGGCGAATATGTCGCGGCGCGGGATGAAAGGTTGCAGTGGTTGACCGGGTTCACCGGGTCGGCAGGGTTCTGCGTGGTGCTGCCGAACGTGGCGGGCGTCTTCATTGATGGCCGCTACCGCACCCAGGTGAAGGCGCAGGTGGACCTTGGCGCTTATACTCCGGTGCCCTGGCCCGAGGTGAAGGCGGGGGAGTGGATCCGTGAGAACCTGAGCGCCGGGCGGGTGGGGTTTGACCCCTGGCTGCATACGGCGGAAGAGGTGGAGAAACTTCAGACATTGCTTGAGGGAAGTGGTGTAACACTCTGCCGGTGCGATAAAAATCCGGTTGACGGGATATGGGTTGATCAGCCCGCGCCGCCCTTGGGAAAAGCGCTTGTTCATCCCGATGCGCTGGCCGGTGAGACCCATGCCGCCAAACGCGCCGCGCGGGCCGAGGGGTTGCGGGCGGCGGGGCAGCGAGCGGCGGTGCTGACCTTGCCGGATTCGATTTGCTGGATTTTGAACATTCGGGGGGCCGATGTGCCGAAGAACCCGGTGCTGCAGGCCTTTGCGATCCTACAGGATGACGGGCGGGTCCAGTTGTTTGCGGAAGCGGCAAAGTTTGATGCAGGCTTGATCGCGCATCTGGGGCCGGAGGTGGAAGTTTTGCCGCCTGCCGGGTTCGCTGCGGCGCTGCAGGGGTTGGTGGGGCCGGTGCGGGTCGACAAGTCCTCGGCCCCGCTGGCGGTGTCGGATATCTTGACGGCGGCGGGAATTGCGGTGGTCTGGGGGGATGATCCCTGCCGCCTGCCAAAGGCGCGCAAGAACCCGGCCGAGATTGCCGCCACCCGCGAGGCGCATTTGCGGGACGGGACGGCAATGGTGGAGTTTCTGGCCTGGCTTGACGCGCAAGCGCCGCAGGGCAAGCTGACGGAAATCGCCGTCGTCCAGGCGCTGGAGGGGTTCCGGCGGGCGACCAACGCGCTGCATGACATCAGCTTTGACACGATCTGTGGCGCGGGGCCGAATGGGGCGATCATCCACTACCGGGTGACGGAAGAGACGAACCGCCCGATCAGACCCGGCGAATTGCTGCTGGTTGATTCGGGCGGGCAATATCCTGATGGCACTACCGATATCACCCGCACCATCGCGATCGGTGATCAGGGGGATGAGGCGCGGGAGGCTTACACCCGCGTGCTGCAGGGCATGGTCGCGATCAGTCGGGTCCGCTTTCCCAAGGGCCTTTCCGGGCGCGACATCGATGCTTTGGCGCGCTTTCCCCTGTGGCTGGCGGGGCAGGATTATGACCACGGCACCGGGCATGGCGTGGGCGCGTTCCTCAGCGTGCATGAAGGGCCGCAGCGCATTTCCCGCCTGTCTGAAGTGCCGCTGGACCCGGGGATGATCCTGTCGAACGAGCCGGGCTACTATCGCGAGGGGGCCTTTGGCATAAGGCTGGAAAACCTGATCGTCGTCGAGCCTGCCCCGGCGATGGGCGACAACCGGCTGCAGCTGGCGTTCGAGACGCTGACCTTTGTGCCCTTTGACCGGCGGCTGATCGTGACGGCAGCGCTTGCGCCCGGCGAAAGGGACTGGCTGGACGCCTATCATGCGGCTGTGCTGGAAAAGCTTGGCAACCGGGTATCGGGTGCTACCCTTGCCTGGCTGCGCGCGCCTGCGCGCCTTTGTGAGGACTGACCCATGGCCGACCATATCAAGATCAGCCCCGCCACTGGCCGCGTGTCTGTCACGGCAGGTGGCACGACGCTTGGCACCACCGCACGGGCGCTGGAACTGCGCGAGGGAGGCTCAGGCCCGGTGATCTATGTCCCGCGCGCCGATATCGACATGGGGCTTTTGGAAAAGACCAGCCGCAGCACGGGTTGCCCCTGGAAGGGGCAGGCCAGCTATTATTCGATCAAGACCGAGAAGGGTGTGCTGGACAATGCTGTCTGGTCCTATGAGACCCCCCTGCCCGGCGTGGCCGAGATTGCCGGGCATCTGGCCTTCTACACCGACCGGGTCACGCTGACGCGGCAGTAGCGCGGATCCGGTCCACCATCGCGCGCAACCCGTTTGACCGCTGGGCGCTGAGGTGGTCGTTCAGCCCCAGCCGGGCGAGTTCGGCAGCGGCGTCAATGCCGCCAACCTCAGCCATCGGGACGCCGGAATAAAGCGCGTGCAGGACGGCGATCAGCCCACGCACGATCATCGCGTCACTGTCGCCTTCAAAGTCAAAGCGCCCGTCAGACACGGTGGGGCGGAGCCAGACCTGACTTGCGCAACCGTCGACTTTCAGGGCGGGGACCTTGAAACTGTCATCGAGGGGCGGCATGGCGCGGCCAAGCTCGATCACATGGCGGTAGCGGTCTTCCCAATCGTCCAGAAACGCAAAGGTTTCGGCAAGCTCTTCAAACGCAGCGGTGGCCATGGTGCCCCCCTTTCGCGCCTGAGGTAAGCCGTGCGCGGGGACCTGTCCACCCCTGCATGAGCGCTTTTCAAACGCGCCCCCATCGGCTACCCAAAGGCGGTGACCACCAAGGAATGCCGCCCATGCCCGTTGCCCGCCCCTTGCTGACCTTCGCGCTTTGTGCGGCCCTGGCGGGCTGTGGCGGTTTGCGGGAAAGCCGGTTGAACCCGTTGAACTGGTTCAAGCCGTCATCCCCGCGCGAAACCATTGTCTTGCCAGCGGAACGGGCCGATCCGCGCCCGTTGGTCGAAGCCGTCCTGACAATGTCGGTTGAGCCGATCCCGGGCGGGGCTATCGTGCGGGCGACGGGGCAGACCCCAACCCAAGGCTGGTGGGCGGCGGAACTGGTGCCGTTGCCGGTGGATGAAAATGGCGTCCTGGTCTACGAATTCCGCCTCTTGCCACCGACGACGCGGACCGATGTGAACACCCCCCGCTCGCGTGAGGTTGAAGTCGCGATCTTCATCTCGGACATCCGCCTTGACCCCGTGCGCGAGATTGTGGTTCAGGGCAGCGGCAACGCCCGGTCGGCCCGGCGCTGAGGCGGCGCTAAAGCTGCACCACCCGCACTTCGTTGCCCTTGGCGGAGAGGGCAATCTCACCCTTGCAAAGGCGGATTGCGTCATCGCCGAACGCCTCACGCCGCCAGCCGCCCAAGGCGGGAAGGTTGCGTTCGCCTGCCGCAATCGCATCCAGATCGGCGGTTGAGGCGATGAGGCGCGGGGCGACGCCCAGACTTTCGGACTTGGCCTTCAAAAGCACGCGCAGAAGGTCTGCCAGCGCCGGGTTCACCTGCAGCTGTTCGCGCGGGGTTTCAACGCGTGGCATGTCTTCGGCCCGCATCTCAACCCCGGCTTTGACGGCGGCCAGGATACCATCGACAATCTCGGCCTTGCGGCCCTCGCGCAGAAGGAGGCGCGAGCGGCCAAGTTCTTCCGCCGTGGTGGGGCGGGTTGAGGCGAGTTCGAGGAGAGCATCGTCCTTCATCACCCGGCTGCGGGGAACGTTCTGAGCCTGGGCATAGGCTTCGCGGAAGCGGGCCAACGCCTTGACCACGGCCAGAAAACGGCCGCTGGTTGTGCGGGTCTTGATCCGCATCCAGGCCTCATCCGGGTGGATGGTGTAGGTCTCTGGCTCGGTCAACATCGCCAGCTCTTCCGCCACCCATTCGGCGCGGCCGTTCTTTTTGAGCTGGGCGGCCAGCCATTCATAGATCACCCGCAGATGGGTGACATCGGCCAGCGCGTAATCCTTCTGCGCTTCGGTCAGGGGGCGGCGGGACCAGTCGGTGAAGCGGCTGGTCTTGTCGAGGTTGGCCTTGGCGATCTTCTTGACCAGCGTTTCATAGCCGACCTGTTCGCCAAAACCGCAGACCATGGCGGCGACTTGCGTGTCAAAGAGGGGGGTGGGAAAGCTGTTGCCTTCGACGAAGAAAATCTCAAGGTCCTGCGCGCGGCGTGGAAGACCTTGACCGTCGCCTCATGCCGGAAAAGGTCATAGAGGGGTTCCAGCGACATCTCGGCCCCTTCGATCGGGTCGACCAGAACCGCATCGCCAGTGGCCCCCGGCAGCGCCATCTGGATCAGGCAGAGCTTTGACCAGTAGGTGCGTTCGCGCAGGAATTCGGTGTCGATGGTGACGTAAGGCCCGGCCTTGGCGGCGGTGCAGAAGGCGGCAAGGTCTTCGGTCGTGGTGATCGTGCGCATGGGCCGCCTTTCGTCGCGGGGTCATCCCGCTGGGGTATCAACCCCTATAAGCAGGGAAACCCGGCTTGGGAAGCCCCGCGACCGGTGGTCGCATCGGGCCTAAAGGAAAAGCGGGCTGCGGTCGCCAGCGGCAAAGCGGCGCAAGGTGGCGGGGTAAAGCCGGTGCTCGGCGGTCAGGACGCGGGCGGCAAGGGTCGCTTCGGTGTCACCTGGCAGGACGGGCACGCGGGCCTGACCGAGGATGGGTCCTGCGTCAAGATCAGCGGTGACTTCGTGGACGGTGCAGCCCGCCTCTGCATCGCCCGCCGCAAGGGCGCGGGCATGGGTGTGAAGGCCGGGGTATTTGGGCAAAAGCGACGGGTGGATGTTCAGCATCCGCCCTGCGAAGCGCTGGGTGAAGCCGGGCGTCAGGATGCGCATGAAGCCTGCAAGGCACAGGCTGTCGGGTTGGGCTTTCTCAAGCTCTGCCAGCAGCGCCGCCTCAAAGGCCGGGCGATCCTTGCCGTAAGGGCGGTGATCGACGGCGGCGGTGGGGATGCCCAGCGCTGCGGCCTTGGCCAGCCCCCCGGCGGCGGGGTCGTTTGAGGCCACCAGAACCGGGCGCGCCGGGTGGACGCCTGCCATATCGCGCACCAGCGCCAGCATGTTCGAGCCACCCCCGGAAATCAGGATGGCAACGCGCTTCACAGCAGGCGGCCGGAGTAGTGGACCCCCTGCCCTTCGACGATGGTCCCAAGGCGGGAGACGGCCTCGCCTTCTGCGGTCAGCAGGGCGGTCAGGGCGTCGGCGCGGTCTTCGGCGACGACCAGGATCATGCCGATGCCGCAGTTGAAGGTCTTCAGAAGCTCTGCCTCAGCCATGTTGGCGGTCTGGGCGAGCCAGCGGAAAACTGGCGGCAGTTGCCACGATCCAAGGTCAATCTGACAGGCCAGGCCTTCGGGCAGCACGCGGGGCGGGTTTTCGGTGATGCCGCCGCCGGTGATATGGGCCAGCCCATGCACCCCGCCTGCGCGGATGGCGGTAAGGGCTTGTTTCACATAAAGCCGCGTGGGCGTCAGCAGGGCTTGGCCCAGCGTGCCGTCGCTGAACGGGGATGCGGCGTCCCAGCCAAGGCCACTGAGTTCCACCACTTTGCGCACGAAGCTGTAGCCGTTGGAGTGGACGCCATTCGAGGCAAGGCCAAGGATCACGTCGCCCTTTTGCACTCCAGCAGGCAGTTCCATGCCCCGCTCCATCGCGCCGACGGCAAAGCCTGCAAGGTCAAAGTCACCCTTGTGATACATGCCGGGCATTTCTGCCGTCTCACCCCCGATCAGGGCGCAACCGCTGGCGGCGCAGCCTTGGGCGATGCCGGTGATGATCCGGGTGGCCTGGTCCAGCTCCAGCTTGCCGGTGGCGAAATAGTCAAGAAAGAACAGGGGTTCGGCGCCTTGGCAGACCAGATCGTTGACGCACATGGCGACAAGATCAACGCCGATGGTATCGACGTGGCCGGTGTCAATCGCGATCCGGAGCTTGGTGCCGACGCCGTCAGTGGCGGCCACCAGAACCGGGTCGGTAAAGCCTGCCGCCTTGAGATCAAAGAGCGCCCCAAACCCGCCAAGCCCGCCCATCACGCCGGGGCGGCCCGTGGCTTTGGCCGCGGGCTTGATCCGGTCCACGAGCGCGTTCCCGGCGTCAATGTCCACGCCGACATCGGCATAGGTCAGCCCGTTGTGGCCCTTGGTCATCGCAGCATCCCCCGGCTTTTGGCTTTGATGCGAGGCCCTAACCGATTCCCCGATGCACGGCAACGAGGGATCGCCGCGCGCCTGCGGCCAAATGCGGCTTGGCGACCCCTGCGCTGACTGGCATAGTCCGCATTGAATGTGAGGGGGACCCGGTGGAGAGCGCGAGCGACTATCTTTGGCAGTTCTGCTGCGCCCCGGGCTTTGCCCTGTCGCCGCTTTTCTGGCTGCCGGTGGCAGTTCTGGTCCTTCTGTTCTGGGTCACGCTTGGCCGGGGCCAGGGTCTGCGGCAGTTCCTGAATATCGACGGGGTACTCACGCACAAATCCACCCGCACCGATCTGTGGCTGTTCCTGATCAGCCGGGTGATGATGGTCTTCGGCATCGTGACCTATTTCACCTTTGCCCCGGCGGTGGCGCGGTTCGTGGCCGACATCTCGCCCTTGCCACCGCTTTTTGCCGAAGGGCTGTCGCCCCTGGGCCTGACGCTGGCGGTCTTCGTGATCTTCGACTTTTCGCAATACTGGTCGCACCGGATCTTTCATCGGTCCGCCTTGTGGAGCCTGCATGCCGTTCATCATTCAGCCGAGGTGCTGACGCCCCTGACCACCTATCGCGTCCACCCTTTGGCGGGGGTGATCTCGGCAGCGTTTCATTCGCTGGTTTTGGGGGTCGGGATGGGGCTGATTGTCGGCTCCCTCGCCCCCGACATGGGGTTTGTCGAAATCGCCGGGACCAATGCGATTGTCGTGCTGTTGAATGCAACCGTGGTGAACCTGCACCATAGCCAGATCCACATCAGCTTTGGCCCGATCATCGAGCGGATCCTGATTTCACCCGCGCAGCACCAGATCCACCACAGCCGCGACCCCAGGCATTTCAACCGCAACTACGGCAATGTGCTGGCGGTCTGGGACTGGATGTTCGGGACGCTGTATCTGGTGCGCGAAAAGGAAGAGCTGCGCTTTGGCCTTGAGGGTGAGGCGTTCGCCCCCTTGATGACCCAGCGGCTGTGGCCGATGCTGATTGACCCGGTTCGCCGCTTGCTCAGCTAGGTGTTGGCAGGCCCAACGCGCAACGACAAGGCCCGCCCCACTAGGGAAACGGGCCTTCTGTGCGACAATTGAGGCGGTAAGGTCTATTCAGTCTTTTCAGGATCAACGGGGGTTTCGGCGTCTTGCGTCGCCTTCGGGGAGGCGACGCTTTTGATCACGATCAGCGCGCCGATAGCCAGCAACAGAAACACGCCCGCGTCCGAGTTGTTGTCGGCCACGGTTGGCCCCGCTTCATACGCGTTGCCCGCCAGCACAACCTGCCCAAACCCCACGACCGAGGCAAAGCTACCGGTCGCGATCCGTACCAATGTTTTCATGCTGCGAGTCCCATATTCACATGACGGCATATCTTCATGAACCGCAAAGGGCGGCTTTCGATCTGGCAATTGCCCTTTGCGACCCACACCGATGTTTTTGGAGACCCTGTGAGATATGCGCCGTCTTGACGCGTGGGGTCTGCGTGATACCAAGCGGGGCACGGGGCAAAGCATGGGCCTGTAGCTCAATTGGTTAGAGCAGGGCGCTCATAACGCCTTGGTTGGGGGTTCGAGTCCCTCCGGGCCTACCACTTTGCCCTCAGACATGCCGGGTAGCCCCGCCGTCGACGATCATGGTCTGGCCGGTCATGTAGCTGCTGTCGTCAGTCAGAAGGAAGGCGGCGGCCTTGGCTTGCTCATCCACCCGCGCGATGCGCTTCAAGGCGGCAAGGTCGCCGTATTTGCCAACGTCAAGGCTGTCGGTAAACCCTGGTGCAAGGCAGTTCATCCGGATGTTCTGCGCACCATAGCGGTCGGCGTAAAGCTTGGTGAAAGACGCCACCCCGGCGCGGTAGACGCAAGACGCTGGGAACCAGAGCGAGGGTTCGCCCACGGCATAGGTCGTGACGTTGACGATGGACCCGCCACCTTGCGCGGCCATGATCGGGGTTACAAGGCGCGCCATGCGGAGCACCGGCCTGACGATCATTTCGTGCGCGAGATCCCAGTTTTCGTCCGTGATCTCCAAGAGGTCGCCCTTTGGCGGGTGGCCGGTGTGGTTCAGGACGGCATCGATGCGGCCATGGGTGGTCATGGCCAGATCAACCAGCGCTTTCAGGTCATCCGGGTTCTGCACCACGCCACGACGGGCCACCCCGCCAAGATCAGCGGCAAGCTTTTCGCAATTGTCCGAAGGCGACATCAGGACCACGGCATAGCCGCGGGCATGCATTTCCCGCGCGATGGCAGCACCAATCCCGCGCCCGGCGCCGGTGACAAGGCAGGTCTTCTGGGTCATCGCTTGGGTCCCTTTCGCGGTGTGACGGCCAAGGCCTAACACAGGCTCCAGCCGCCCCCAAGGCAGCAGGGCGGGCGGGAAAGCGCTTGCCGAATGTGGCTTGCGGGGCCTACCAAGCTGTCAGGGCAGCGCAAAGCGGGAGTAGGGATGAAGATCGGCGATGTGTCCTTCTGGTATGGCGATATCGGCCTGCCCTACCGCCGCGCGCCCTTGCAAGGCGACACGACGGCGGATGTCGCGATCATCGGCGCGGGCTACAGCGGGCTTTGGGCGGCCTATTACCTGAAGCAGGCGAACCCCGCACTGGACGTGCTGGTGATCGAAAAGGAGTTTGCCGGTTTCGGTGCCTCGGGGCGGAACGGGGGCTGGCTGACCGGCGGCTTTGCCTGGAACCATGCGCGCTATCTGGAAGGATCGTCGGAACATGCCGTCCGCGCCATGGTCGAGGCGATGAACGGCACCGTGGATGAGGTGATCCGCGTGGCCGGGGCCGAAGGGATCGACGCCGACATTCTGCGCACCGATGAGCTGATGGTGGCGACGAAGCCCGCACAAGTGGGGCGGTTGCGCGATGAGGTAGCGCATCGGCGGTACTGGGGCGAAGAGGCCCGCGTGTTCGAGATGGGGGCGGCAGACCTGGCTGACCGCGTTCGCATCCCAGGGGCCCTGGGCGCGATGGTGGTGACGAACGTCGCCCGGGTGCAGCCGGCAAAGCTGGTGCGGGGCCTTGCCGCTGCGGTGGAACGTCTGGGCGTGCGGCTGGTGGAGGGGACGGCGGTCACCGCTTATGAAAAGGGTGTGGTCACCACCGACCACGGCACGGTACGTGCGCCGGTGATCTTGCGCTGCACCGAAGGCTTCACAGCTGGTCTGCCGGGGCTGGAGCGGGACTGGCTGCCGCTGAATTCGGCCCAGATTGCGACGGAACCACTGGGCCCAGAGGTTTGGGCGCAGATCGGCTGGGAGGGGCATGAGATCCTTGGCGATTTCGCCAATGCCTATTGCTATTGCCAGCGCACGCGCGAAGGGCGGATCACCTTGGGCGCGCGGGGGGTGCCGTATCGCTATGGGTCGAACCTTGACACAAACGGCGCGCCGGATGCCGAGACGATCAGGCGGCTGACAGCCATCCTGCACCGGCATTTCCCGGCCGCCGCCAAGGCGCGCATCGACCATGCCTGGTGCGGGGTTCTGGGCGTGCCGCGCGATTGGTGCGCTACGGTGGGCCTTGACCCGGCGACCGGCCTTGGCTGGGCGGGGGGCTATGTGGGGGTGGGCGTCTCAACCTCCAACCTTGCGGGGCGGACGCTGGCCGATCTGGTCCTTGGGCGCGACACCGACCTTGTCCATCTGCCTTGGGTCAACCGAAAGGTCCGCCCGTGGGAGCCGGAGCCGCTGCGTTGGCTGGGCGTCACAGGCATGTATGCCCTTCTGAACGCCGCCGACCGGCGCGAGGCGCGGCCCGGTGCGGGGCCGTCGAAGCTGGCGGCAGTGGGGAACTGGCTGACCGGGCGCGGATAATCCGCACTGATTGCCGGACAATGTGACTTGCCGCAAACCATGCCGCTTGGCATACCTTGGCCCACTTTGGGGAGGGAACCATGCTGAAGCTGCACCGCCGCCACCTGCTTGCGCTGCCTTTGGCCCTGGTCGCCCGCCCGCTTTGGGCCGCCGACCGGCAAGAGATTGAGCGGGACATGGTGACAACCTGGTACCGGCTGGTGCTGGAGTTGGTCCGCCATACCGCCACCTATTCCCCCCCCGTTGCCTCACGTGCCTTTGCCTATATCGGCGTGGCCGCGCATGAGGCTTTGGCGACCGGCAACCCGGCGCTGATGTCTTTGGCGGGCCAGGTGAACGGTCTGACCCCGCCCCCGGCGCGTGAGGCCGCGCCGCATGACGAGGCTTGCGTGCTGCAGGCGGCGCTGGCGGCCTCGGCGCAGAACTTCTTTTCCAACACGGGGCCTACGGGCCAGCGCGCGATGGTCAAGCTGACGGAATCGCTAGGCAAAAAGGCGATGGAAGGGATCGCCGAGGATGTCGTCCAGCGCAGCATCGCGCATGGGCAGGCGGTGGCGGCGCATGTGCTGGCCTGGTCCCTGGATGATGGCGGCGCGGTCGTCGAGAATATGGGCTTTCCGCAAAACTACACCCCCGGCACCAACCCGAGCGACTGGGTGCCGACCAGCCTGATCCGCCAGCAGCAGGCCCCGCTTCTGCCAAACTGGGGCCAGAACCGCACCTTTGCGATGCCAGCCGGCAATGCTTGCGCCCTGCCGCCGCCCCCCCGCCTATAGCGAAGACCCGGGGTCCGACTTCTTCAAGGCGGCGATGGAGGTTTACGAGACGGTCAACGCCCTGACCGAGGAGCAGAAACTGATCGCGCGGTTCTGGTCGGACGACCCGATGCTGTCATCAACCCCGCCCGGTCACTGGATCTATGTCGCTATCGAGCTGGGCGACCAGATGGGCATGCCCGCAGATCAGATTGCGCCGATGATGGCGGTGCTGGGGATTGCGATGGCCGATGCCTTCATCGGCTGCTGGGACGCGAAATACCAATACAACACGCTGCGCCCGGTCACCTATATCCGCCGCCATATCGACCCGAAATGGGAGCCTTACCTGATCACTCCGCCCTTCCCGGAGTATCCGTCGGGCCACTCGACGGTGTCGGCGGCGGCCTCGATCGCGCTGACGGCAGTCTTTGGGGAAAATTTCGCCTTTGATGACCCGACCCATGAGGCTGAAGGCCTGCCGATCCGCCGGTATAGCAGCTTTGACGAAGCGGCTGAAGAAGCGGCGATGTCACGGCTTTATGGCGGGATCCATTTCCGCTTTGGCAATGAAGGGGGAACGGCACAGGGTCGCTGCATCGGGGCCCATGCCGCTGCCTTGAAGACAAGGGTCTGATCTGATGCGCTTTGTTATACTGGCGGTCTTTGCCGCCTCGCCTGCCTTCGCCGAGCCGGTGGTGCCGACCTTTACCGATGAGACGGCGACCTCGGGCCTTACCACGGTCTATGAGGGCGACTGGGAATACATGGTCGGCGGCGGGGTCGCGACCTTTGACTGCTCTGGCGACGGTTTTCCCGAGGTTTTCCTGTCCGGCGGTGCCGCGCCTTCGGCCCTTTATCTGAACCGCAGCACGCAAGGCGGGGCGCTGGTGTTCGAGAAGAGTGACGCGCTGACCTTGGATGCGGTGCTGGGGGCCTATCCCCTTGACATCGACAGCAACGGGATCGTGGACCTTGTGGTTCTACGTCTGGGCGAAAACCGCGTGATGCGCGGGCTTGGCGATTGTGCGTTTGAAGATGCCAGCGCAGCCTGGGGCTTTGACGGTGGTGACGGCTGGTCCACCGCCTTTGCCGCGATCTGGGAAAAGGGGCAGACCTGGCCCACGCTGGCTATCGGCAATTATCTCGACCGCAAGGAAGAGGCGTTTCCTTGGGGGTCCTGCACCGACAACTGGCTGCACCGCCCGGATGGGGATGGCTTTGCGCCCACCCTGCCCCTGACGCCATCGCATTGCGCGCTGTCGATGCTGTTCACGGACTGGAACCGCTCGGGCCACCCCAGTCTGCGGGTGTCAAACGACCGCGAGTATTACAAGGGCGGGCAAGAGCAGCTTTGGTATCTGGAGCCCGGCCAGCCCCCGCGCCTTTACACCGAGGACGATGGCTGGAAGCGCCTGCGCATCTGGGGCATGGGGATCGCCAGTGCTGATGTGAACCTTGACGGCTACCCGGACTATTTCCTGACCTCGATGGCCGACAACAAACTGCAAGTCCTGAAGGACACGTCAACCGAAGCGCCCGATTATGCCGATCTGGCCTTCAAGTCAGGCATCACCGCGCACCGGCCCTATACCGGCGGCGACACGCGGCCATCGACGGGCTGGCATGCCCAGTTCGCCGATGTGAACAACGACGGGCGGCTTGATCTCTTCGTGGCCAAAGGGAACGTCGCCAAGATGCCGGATTTTGCCGCCAATGACCCGAACAACCTGCTTTTGCAGCAGGAAGACACCACCTTTGTCGAGGCGGGTGACCGGGCGGGGGTGGCCAGCATGGCCATCTCACGCGGGGGGCAGGTGGTGGACCTGAACCTTGACGGCGCGCTGGATATCGTTGCGGTCAACCGCTGGACCCCGGCGCAGGTCTGGCGGGGCGACGCCAATGCCACTGGCGGCTGGGTGCAGGTGCGGCTGCAGCAGATCGAGCGGTTGAAGGCGGTGAAAGCCGCGCGCGATCATGCGCGCGCAATGGGAAAGTCGGGACAGCTCAACATTGTGCTGCCGCGCTCGGCGCATCCCGCGCTGACGCCGTGCCAGCTCTATCGCACGCGCGACGGCTGGATCTTCATCATGTGCAACAAGGAGAAGTTCTGGCCGGCGTTGTGCGCGAAGCTGGGACGCCCCGAGTGGAGCGAGGACGCCCGCTACCGGCGGTTTCCGGACCGGCTGAAGCACCGCGAGGCGCTGACCGAAATGCTCGACCGGGAGCTGCAGCGGCGCACGACCGCCGAGTGGCTGGAGGTGATGGAGGTCGCACACGGCCTG
>JAAUPC010000405.1 GCA_012036325.1 Paracoccaceae bacterium | reverse complement strand
AACGTGCCTTCTGACATCCCGTGCTTGCGGCAGAGATCGGCGCACTTCGCGCCAGCCTCATGCTCCTGCAAGATCCCGATGATCTGCTCTTCGCTTCGTATCGTTCGCTTCATCGTCCGTCCCTTCCTTGGGGCGGACTCTAGTCGCAGATGGAGGAAAAAACCCGTGGCAGGTCACCGAACAGGATCAACAAAGGAAGGCCTTCACCACGATCGTGAAGGCCTTGGTGGCAGATGGCCAGCTGGTCGAGGCCGAGCGGATCTTGGGTCGGGTTGAGGACGGGGCTTGGCGGGCAGTTGCTCTTGCTGCGCTGGCCTCACGCAGCTAGGGCCAGGCGACGTTTGCGTGGGCTGACCGGAGCTGTGCTATGCCCCATGCGCGGGAAAGAAGGCGGTTGGCGCTTTCATGTCCGGCAGGGCGCGCATCCGGTCAAGCCATCCGGCCATGATAGGTGTCGGCTGGACGCCTGCGGCATCAAGCCATTGCGTATAGCCCCAGATCGCGCAGTCACCGATGCCGGGCTGGTCGCCGTGGAAGAAGGGGGCCTCTCCCAGCAGCACGGCAAAGCGGCTGCAGTCGGTGTCGTAGCGCATCCTTAGCCAATCCAGCGCGCCGGGCGGGAAGCCGTCACCACCGGTGCGGCGGGCTTCCTTGAGCTGGGGCAGGCACATGCCGATGCGGTTTGCCTCCCACAGCAAAAGCTCACGCCCCCGGCGCAGGCCGTATGGGTTGTCGCCGCCAAGGCAATGGAACCGGCTGGCGAGGTCAAGGAGGATCGCGCCGGACTGGCTGTGCGGGACGCCGTCGATCATGAGGAGCGGGACCTCGGCGAAGGGGCTGGCCGCAAGGAACGCCTGCGGCCGGGTTGCGGGGTCGGCCCAGATGTCGACCCAAACGGTTCGATGCGGCAACCGGGCCAAGGAGAGGGCAAGCGCCACCTTGCAGGCATGGCCCGAGTCCGGGTGGCCGTAAAGAAGAAGGTCAGGCATCGGTCTGGCCCTGTGCTGTGTCAGGTCTGCAGGATGCGCGGCGATCTGAAGAAGGACAAGGGGCACGGGGGGGGGGCGTGGGGTGCGGGGGGCTTGCAGCGCCCCGCCGGTTGCTGCAGTCAGAGGATGAACCCGGAGGCGGCATGTCGGCAAGCACAGACAAGGGCGGGGCGGCGGTCTGGGCGCTGGCGCTGGGGCAGACGGTTGTCTATGCGGGCAGCTATTATGCCTTTCCCGCCCTATTGCCTGATCTGGCGGCGGCGACGGGTTGGTCGAAGGCCACCCTTGCGCTGGGGCCGACGTTGGCCTTCCTGATCATGGCCAGCCTGACCATCTGGACCGGGCGGCTGGTGGACCGGGGTCTGGGTGGCGAGATGCTGATCTGGGGGCCGGTCCTTGCAAGCGTCGGTGTGCTGGGCCTGGGCTTTGCGCCAAAACCCGGCGCTTTGGCTGGTGGCCTGGGCCTTCTGGTGGCTGAACCTCTGGGACGGCGAGGAGTTCCGCGCGTTCCGCGAGCAACTGATGAATCACCCGTGGCGGCTACGGAAACCGGTGACCTACCTGTTCAACTGGATCGCGACCATGTGGGCCGGTGAAGTGCGCTTCACCGTGCCGATGAAGTTCGCAATCGCGTCCTGCGACGCCAGCGCCAGCACGGCCACAGGCAGGTCGTTCAGCACCGCGGCCACGTCCCAGCCGAAGTCGGTGAGCGAGATCCGCTGCAGCGCGTCGATCATGTCGGCCCGCTCACGGCCCTCTCCGGCCTCCAGCGCCTCGAGGAGCGAAGCTGCGCGACCACCGGCGGATCGGTCGCGAGATGGACCTCTTCTCCTTCCACCCCGAGGCCCCGGGCGCCGTCTTCTGGCACCCCAAGGGCTACCGCATCTGGCGCGAGCTTGAGGCCTATATGCGCCGCAAGATGGACGGTTCGGGCTACCGCGAGATCAAGACCCCGCAGCTGATGGACGTGCGCCAGTGGACCCAGTCAGGCCACTGGGGGAAGTATGCGCAGAACATGTTCGCGGTGCCGGATATCGTGCCGGACGTGGACGAGGAGAGCGGTGCCGCCTCTCCCAAGGTCGCCGATGATGCCGAGTGGCTAGCGATCAAGCCGATGAACTGCCCGGCGCATGTGATGGTGTTCAAGCAGGGCATCACCTCCTACCGCGATCTGCCGATCCGCCTCGGCGAAATGGGCTGCTGCCACCGCAACGAACCCCACGGTGCGCTCCACGGACTTATGCGCGTGCGCCAGTTCACGCAGGACGATGCGCATATCTTCTGCATGGAATCGCAGGTGGTGGCCGAAGTGCAGGCCTTCATCGCGCTGGCGGATTCGGTCTACCGCGACTTCGGCTTCACCTATGACATCAAGCTCGCCCTGCGCCCGGAAAAGCGGTTTGGCAGCGAAGCGGATTGGGACAAGGCCGAGCAGGAACTGCGCGATGCCCTCACCGCCAATGGGCTGGAATGGGAGGAACTCCCCGGCGAGGGCGCGTTCTATGCCCCCAAGCTGGAATGGCACCTCACCGACGCGATCGGGCGCACCTGGCAGGTCGGCACGATCCAGTCCGACCGCGTTTTGCCCGAACGATTGGATGCCAACTACATCGGCGAGGATGGCGACAAGCACCGCCCGGTGATGCTCCACCGCGCGATTTTCGGCAGCTACGAACGCTTCATAGGCATCCTGATCGAGCATTTCGCAGGGCGTCTGCCCGCATGGCTCGCCCCGGTGCAGGCGGTGGTGGCGACCATCGTTTCGGACGCGGATGAATACGCCCATGAGGTCGAAGCGCAGTTGCGCGCGGCGGGCATCCGCGTAGAGACCGACACCCGCAACGAGAAGATCAACTACAAGGTCCGGGAACACTCGCTCGCCAAGGTTCCGCACCTGCTGGTGGTCGGCAAGCGCGAGGCCGAGGAAGGCACTGTCGCCGTCCGCACGCTGGGCGCGGAACACCAGAAGGTGATGCCGCTGGCCGAAGCCATCGCGATGCTCAAGGCCGAGGGCACGCCGCCCGATCTGCGCGGGCTGACATGCGCGCGCGCTGATCCTTGCCTCGCTGGGGTTGAACATCGCCGTTCTGGTGCCGGTGTGCTTCGGCCTGCTGACCCGGGCCGCGTGGACTGCGTCGGCCTATGGCCCGGAAAGCCCGGCCCGCGGCATTCTGCTGTCGGTGTATCTGGCGATTCTGCTGGGATCAGCGGGGCTGCTGCTGAAGCCCGTGCCGGCGATGGTGGCC
>JAAUPC010000404.1 GCA_012036325.1 Paracoccaceae bacterium | reverse complement strand
GATATTCCCGTTAGGCACTATGATCATTTTGTTATCCGGGCTTTTCAAGGTCATTGTGAATATGTCGATTCCCTCAACGCTGCCTGCTACGCCCGCTGCCTCAATATAATCTCCAACGCGGAAAGCCGGAAGATGATCAGCAGTACGCCGGAAGCCAGATTCGCTAATGAATTCTGGAATGCGAGGCCGATGGCGAGCCGCTGCCGCCGAGCCAAACACTCGGTCGCATCGTGGCCTGCAACAACTTCCAGGACGCCGCCGCGTTCCTGAACGGTCCGGTTGACGGTTATGCCGCCGCGCGGGACTTGCCGGGGGGTGGCCGGGACCTCACGTCTGTCCGAGAACCTGACCTATGGCGAGATCGGCATCCGTGAGGTCTGGCATGCGGGACTGCGGGCGCGGGATGAGGGGCGGGCGGGGGCGGAAAGTTTCCTGCGGGAACTTGCCTGGCGTGAGTTTGCCTATCACCTGATGCACCACACGCCCCAGATCACCACTGCCAACTGGAAGCCGGAATGGGACAGTTTCCCCTGGCGCGGCGACAACCCCGAAGCGCTGCGCTGGAAGCAAGGCATGACGGGTGAGCCCTTCGTCGATGCCGCGATGCGCGAGATGTATGTGACCGGCACGATGCACAACCGTGCCCGGATGATCGCGGGCAGCTACCTGACGAAGCACCTGCTGACCGATTGGCGCGTCGGTCTGCAATGGTTTGCCGATTGTCTAACGGATTGGGACCGGCCGCAAATGCCATGGGCTGGCAATGGGTTGCGGGATCAGGCCCGGATGCGGCGCCCTATTTCCGCGTCTTCAACCCAAGTGGTCAGGCCGAGAAGTTCGACGCCAAGGCCGATTACCGACGCCGCTTCATTGCCGAGTTGTCACGCAATCCCGGGCCTGAGGCGCTGGCTTTTTTCGACGCTGTGCCCCGGTCCTGGGGGCTTGATCCGGCGCGGTCTTACCCGGCCCCGGTGGTCGATCTGGCGGAGGGGCGTGCGCGTGCCCTTGCGGCATATGGGGCAAGAAAGGCTTGAGCAACGCATGCCGTTTGAGGAAAGTGATCACAATGACAAGAACCCCCGGGGAGGGCCGATGGACGTGCTGACGACAATGAAGGGCCAGACCGGCCTGCCGCGCTATTTCGCCCGCGCCTTCGAGGTGGCCGGGCGGCTGGGCGAGGGCCGGATGGACTTTGTATTGCCCGACGGCCGCCGCTTTCGCGTCGAAGGCAAGGCACCTGGGATTGCCGCCGAGATCGAGGTGCACAACCCCGACCTTTTCGCCCGGCTGATCCGCGACGGGGACCTTGGCTTTTGCGATGCCTATCTGGATGGCTGGTGGTCCACGCCGGACCTGCAGGCGTTTCTTGACCTGATCCAGCGCCCGGCGAACAACCCCCTGGGCGACAGCTATCCCGGGATGAAGCTGGTGCGCGCCTATGAACGGCTGCGCTTCTGGCTGCAGTCGAATTCCAAGGCGCAGGCGAAGAAGAACATCTCGTACCACTATGATCTGGGGAATGAGTTCTACCGGCTGTGGCTGGATGAGACGATGACCTATTCCTCGGCCCTGTTCGAGAACCCGCAGGAAAGCCTGGAAGCAGCGCAAAAGCGCAAATATGCCAGCATGGTGGATCAGATGGGCGCAGCGCCCGGCGATCATGTGCTGGAAATCGGCTGCGGCTGGGGCGGGTTTGCGGAATATGCGGCGGGGGAACGTGGGCTGAAGGTCACCGCGCTGACGATCAGCCAGCGCCAGTATGACTTTGCCGTGGAGCGGATCGCGAAAGCCGGCCTGTCGGACCGGGTGTCGATCAAGCTGCAGGACTATCGCGACGAGCGCGGCACCTATGACGGCATCGCCAGCATCGAGATGTTCGAAGCCGTGGGTGAGCGCTATTGGCCGACCTATTTCAGCACCTTGCGCGATTGCCTGCGCCCGGGCCGCCATGCGACGCTACAGATCATCACCGTGGCGGATGACCGCTGGCCGCTTTACCGGCGCAGCGTGGATTTCATCCAGAAATACATCTTCCCCGGGGGCATGCTGCCAGCCCCGTCGGTCCTGCGGGCCGAGGTGGAAAAGGCCGGGTTGCGGGTGAAGGGGTCGATCGAGTTCGGGACCAGCTACAGCCTGACGCTGCGCCGCTGGCACGAGACCTTCAGCGACCGCTGGGGCGAGGTGAAGAAACTCGGGTTTGATGACCGCTTCAAACGGATGTGGGATTTTTACCTCGCCTCTTGCGCGGGGGCGTTTCAGGGTGGAAACTGTGACGTAACGCAAATTACCGTGACACGTCCGACCTGAGGGGATTTTCATGGCCACTCCGATGCCGACCGGTGCCAAGGCGATGGCAGCACTCAGCTTTGCCGTCGTGGGCTGGCTGACCGCAAATGCCTATGTGCCGAACATGCCGGAAGAAACCGCCGTTGGCGCGTTTCGGGAACTGACGGCGGTCCTGGGGGCGATCATCGGCTGGAAGGTGATGGGAAACTCGGTCGGGAAGGGCTATCTTGGTGCGGTCGGGTCGGGTGGAAGACGGTCATCGTGCTGGTGTTCTTTGCCCTGCTGTTTTTTGGTATCTACGAGATGCTGCGCCAGTCGGTGAAGATGCGCTATGACGGCCCGTTCGAGGCGGTGGTGGATGTGTTCAACCAGATGCTGACGCGGTCAGTGCCGCTGGGATCGGTCGGGGTGATCCTTGTCATGGCGGTGGGGGGTGCGATTGCGGGCATCCTGACCGAAAACGCCAGCCGTCGCTGGCGTTAAGGCCCGGGGGGCCGGATGCGAGCTGCCAGATGCAGGTGATCGGGGCGGCTGGGCTGCGGGACGTGGTGGTGGGGACGGATCCCGCTCGACTTGCGTTTTACTGTGAAGTCATGGGCTTGGCACCCGCGCCGGTTGTTGACCTTGGCCCGGGTGGACCCGAGGCTGAGGCACTGGCGCGCGGGGTGATGGCCGCCTATGGACAGCTGACGGCGGCTGAGGTGCGGCGGCGCTTGCCATCCTTGCGGGTGGCGGCGGCCATCGCGGCGATGGACACCCATGGATCCGGCCACGGCGTGAACGGTTCCCAGCGCGGCTTGTTGTTCTCGGTGTACGGGTAGGGGCTTTCTATCTTTTCCGGATGGACGACGTGATCGGAGAGCGCCAGCGCATCGAACCCCGCTTCCTCGGCGGCGCGCGCGATGTCGCAGTAGTGATCGAGAGGGCTGAAAGCGAGAGAGGCGACGAATT
>JAAUPC010000016.1 GCA_012036325.1 Paracoccaceae bacterium | reverse complement strand
CCGCGTGCGTGTTCTGGCCAGCGGCGGATTCTTGGCGAAATAGCGTTGGAGGCCACGCAAAATGCTGTCGGCGAGCTGATCTTGGTAAGCCTCGTCGCGCAGCTTGAGCTCTTCTTCGGGGTTGCTGATGAAGGCGGTTTCGATCAGGACGCTGGGGATGTCGGGGGCTTTGAGGACGGCGAAGCCGGCTTGTTCGACTCGTGGCTTGTGCAGCTTGGCGAAGCTGCCGATCTCGCCCAAAACTTGGCTGCCGAGCTTTAAGCTGTCGTTGATTTGCGCAGTGGTGCTCATATCGAGCAGGGCGCGTTGGACTTGGGCGTCTTTGGCTTTGACGTTGACGCCGCCTACTGCATCGGCGCTGTTTTCTTTATCGGCCATGTAGCGGGCGGCGGCGCTGCTGGCGGCGGCCTATTGCGCGGTGACCAGCGTGTTTCATTTCCTGCCGGGCGATGGCTGGCAAATGTCGATCTTCGTCAAGAACTGGGCGATTGCGGGCGGCCTCTTGACACTGGCCGCCGCGCGGAAGGTTTAAGCGTCAGTCCTTCGGCTTGCCGGGATTGATCGTGACCTTGGCATTGGTTGAAGCGACGGAGACAGCCGGTTTCGCGGCCTCTTTCTTCGGCTTCTTCACTTCCTTGCGTTTGTTCATGCCCTTGGCCATGGCGGAGGCCCTCCTGTTGAATGGCGGTCCGGTCTGGACCTTGGCGGGGAGTGTAGCCCCCTGCGGCGGGCTTTGCACGGGGTTTGCGTCAGCCTGCGGCGGTCAGGTCACGCCAGCGGGCGGCGTAGGTGGCAAGTTGGGGGGGCGTCGGGGGGGATTTGCACTGGGCTTGTGGCGGGCTTCGGGGGATCGGTCAGGCACAAGATTGCCGCCCCGGCGGAGGTGCCGGTGGCAGAGGCGGCAATACTCACCCAGCCCGGTGACAGGGCAGACATCATCGCAAGATAGTCGGCGTTGCGGGCGAAGGGGCCTTCGATGATGACCGGGCCTTCCGCCCCGGCAAGGTCAAGGCAGGTGCGGGTCATCAGGGCAAGATACCACGAAAGGGCGAGGAGGCGCTGGCCCTGCGTGGCGGGGTCATGGGTCCAGCGCATCTGGCGGCCTGGGAAGGGGCCGGAGGCGGCCTCTACCGAGGGGAGAAGGTGGATGGGTTCGGCCAGAACCGCTGCCCGGTCTTCGGCGGTGGGTGGGGTGGTAAGGCCTTGGCGGATCACCTCATATTCCCTCCCGCCCATGAAGCGGGCCGAGGGGAAGGCTTGGCCCAGCGCGTTGACGTTGACCAGCACGTCGCGGGCAGGGTCAAGTTCGGTGCGAATACCGTGCATCACCATGCAGATCACCCAGGTGCCGGTGGAGACGACCGAGAACGTCCCTTTTCGGCCCGAAAGGTAGGGCAGCAAGGAGGCGTTGGAATCGTGGATGCCGACGCTGACCGGCGTATCCGGCGAGAGGCCGGTTGTGGCGGCCAGATCGGGGCGTAGGGTGCCCAACCGCTCATCCGGGCGACGGGGCGGGGCGAATTTCCCGGTGAGGCCCAGCCGATCCACCAGCGGGGAGAAGCGGCCCTTCCGAGGCTCCCACAGGTCAGTGTGGCAGCCGAGGGAGGAGACATCGCAGGCGATCTGGCCGGTCAGCCGCCAGCCCCAGTATTGCGGATAGGTCAGGACGTTGGCCACCCGGCCCCGCAGGCCGGGTTGGGTGGCCAGAAGCCAGTGCAGCTGCGCGCCAAGGTTCAGGCCCATGGGCAGGCGGGGCGAACCCGTCAGCGCGAAATCGGGACGGAGGGTGTTGTAGTCGGCGGCTAGGTCATCGGGGCCGGGGTGTTCGTAATCCAGCATCGGGGTGGCAAGGGTGCCTGCGCCGTCCAGCAGCACCGCCGATGCGCCATGGGTGGTGACGGAGATGGCATCCACGCCATGTTCAGTGTGGAAGCGGGCCAGGTGGTGCAGGAAGAACGCCCAATGCCCCTCAAGATCAAAATGCGGATAGGGCGGGGATTGGAGGGGGGTGTTCGGGCGGGTGACGACAGCAACCTCGGCCAGGGTGGCGGCATCGACAAGGGCCAGCTTGGCATTGGTCTTGCCGACGTCGATGACCGCAATTGTCTTCATGGCAGGTGGAAGACGGGGATCAGGGGGGTCACCACGGGTTCGTTCGACGGATGGCAGAGCATGAGGTCAGCCATATAGGCCCACCAGCGCTGCATCACCGGGTGGCTGGGCAGGTCGGCCATGGTGTGACCCTCGCGGCGCCAGAGGGTGGCGAAAAGGATATGGGTCTCAGCGTCGAGGTGGATGGAGTAATCCTCGACCCCGGCGTCTTTCAAGAGCGTGACAAGCTCAGGCCAGATCGTGTCATGGCGGCGTTTGTATTCGGCTTCCATCCCGGAGTTGAGCTGCATCTTGAAGGCGTATTTCTGCATCATTTCCCCCGCAGCAATCTGGGCACGGCAATGACGCCGATCAGGAGGAGGCCGAGGAAAATGCTCATCACGATCCCCGGCACGTTCAGAAGGCCGAAGCCGAAGGTGACCATGCCCATGATGAAGGCCGCAAGCACCACCCCAAGGATCGACCCCGATCCGCCCAGGATGCTGACCCCGCCAAGGACGACCATGGTCACCACCTCAAGCTCAAACCCCGTGGCGATGGAGGGGCGGGTGGAGCCGAGGCGGGAGGTGAGGCAAATGGCGGCGATGCCGGAGGTGAGGCCGGTCAGAAGGAACAAGATAAACCGCACGCGGGCGACACGGATGCCGGAAAACTGTGCGGCGGTGGCGTTGTTGCCGATGGCATAGACCGCGCGGCCAAAGTTGGTGCGGTGGAGAAGCGCCCAGAACACCACCGCCATGACGGCGAAAAGGGCGAGTTCAAAGCTGAACACCCACCAGACATAGCCCTGACCGAAGTAGTCAAACCCGTCCGGGTAGCCGGTAAAGGCCTGATCCCCAAGGACGATGAAGGAAATGCCGCGAAAGAGGCTCATCGTGCCGATGGTCACCACGATGGAAGGCAGGCCCATGCCTGCCACCAGAAACCCGTTGACCGCGCCGCAGAGAAGGCCGCTGGTCAGGCCGATCAGCACCAGAAGTGGCACGCCTGCGCCCGCCTGAATGGCCAGCCCCATGGCGGTGGAGACGAGGGCGATGATCGAGGCGACGGAAAGGTCAATTTCCCCGGCGATGATCAGCATTGCCATGGCGAAGGCGATCATCGCCTTTTCGGTGAAGTTGAAGGTCGCGTCGCTAAGGTTCCAGGCGTTCAGGAAATAGGGTGAGGCGAAGGCGTTGGTCACAAAGACCGCGATGGCGACGATGACCAGCACCGCCTCCCAACTGCGGAGCGCGCGGGTGAGGGGCGATTGCAGGCGGTCGGGAATCAGGCGGTTGGCGGGGGCGGTCATCGGGCCTCCTGCGGTTTCAGGATGATGCGGCCGGGGGTGCGGGACTGGGCGGCGTTGAAGGCAACGGCGACGACGATGGCGCTGCCCGAAATTGCCATTTGCCAGAAGGGCGAGATGCCGACGACCGGCAGGGCGTTGTTGATGACGCCAAGGAAAAGCGCACCAAGGACCGCGCCGAGGATGCTGCCTGCCCCGCCCGCGATGGCGACGCCGCCGATGACGCAGGCGGCGACGACGGAAAGTTCAAATCCATCCGCGATGTCGACATAGGCCACTGCATAGCGGGCGACCCAGAGGTAACCGGTCAGGCCCGCAAGGCCGCCGGAAATCATGAAGGCAAGGCACTGGGTGCGGCCGACGTTGATGCCGGTATAGACGGCAGCATGGGGGTTGCCGCCTACGGCATAGAAGGCACGGCCAAGGGGGGTGCGGGTCAGAAGGACGGTGAAAAGCGCAATGGCGGCAAGGGCGACCCAGCTCATCACCGGCAGGCCCAGGATCACGGCGCGGGGAAGGGCTTTGAAATCGTCGCTCATCTGGTGGGCGTTGACCCAGGCACCGTTGGTCATCAGGAAAATGACGCCCCGGTAGATGGTCATCGTGCCAAGGGTGACCACGATGGAGGGGATGCCAAGTTTCCAGACCAGGAGGCCGTTCACTGCGCCCAGCGCCGCACCAAGGGCGATGGCCGCGACAAGGATCAGCGGCAAGGGCACCCCTGCCCCGTTCATCAAGGCCGCGACCATGCCGCAGAGGGCAAGGTTTGCGGCGACAGAAAGGTCAATGCACTTGGTCAGGATCACGATCATCTGCCCGATGGCCAAAAGGATCAGGGGAGAGGTGTCGTTGAACACGTTCACCAGGCTTCCCGGGGCCACGAAGGCGGGGAAGCGGGTGGCGACGAGGCCGATCAGGAGGAGGATGGCAAGGGCCAGCAGCGCCTCACGCTGTTTCAAGATACTCATGCGGCCTCCGCAATGCCGGCGGCGGCGCGCACCAGGGTTTCGGGGGTCATGCGGGACCCTGTCACCTCATCAATGATGCGGCCTTCGCGCATGACGATGACGCGGTCGGACATGCCCAGAACCTCAGGTATTTCAGAGCTGACCATGATGACGGCCAGGCCTTCGGCGGCAAGTTCGGCCATGAAGTCGTGGACGGCGGCCTTGGACCCGATGTCGATGCCCTTGGTCGGTTCATCCAGAATGATGACGCGGGGCTTGGTGGCGAGCCATTTGGCGATGACCACCTTTTGCTGGTTGCCGCCCGACAGAAGCCCAAGCTCCTGATCAAGGGCGGAGGCGCGCAGGTCCAGCCGCTGGGTATAGTCGCGCGACAGGCGAAACTCTTCGGCAAGCCGCAGAAAGCCCGAGCGGCTGGTGCGGGTCAGGGATGGCAGGGTCACGTTCTGGAAGATCGGCAGGCCGCGAATGGCCCCCTGGCGGCCACGGTCTTCGGGGACGTAGACGATGCCTGCGGCGATGGCTTCGTGGGTGGAGCGGATCACGCGGACCTGACCGTCGATGCGCACCGCACCTTTTGAAGGTTTGGTGATGCCGAAAAGGGCCTGCATCACCTCAGACCGCCCTGCGCCCACAAGGCCGTAGAAGCCAAGGATTTCGCCCTTGTGGAGGGTGAAGTTGATATCGGCGAATTCGGTGGGGTGGCTGTAACCTGCCACGGTCAGGACCGGATCGCCGATGTTGTGGCTGCGAGGCGGGAAGATCTGGTCGACACTGCGACCGACCATCATCTGCACCAACTGGCCTTCGGTCGCGTCGGCCATGGCCCCTTCGCCGACGAATTGGCCATCGCGAAAGACGGTATAGCGGTCGGCGATGCGGAAGACCTCATCAAACTTGTGGCTGATGAAGAGGATCGCCTTGCCTTGGGCCTTCAGGGTTTCGACAAGGTCGTAAAGTTCGTGAATTTCCTTGTGGCTGAGGGCGGCGGTGGGTTCATCCAGGATCACCACGCGGGCATCGGTGGAAAGCGCGCGGGCGATGGCGACAAGGTGTTTCGAGGCGATGCCAAGGTCGCCGAGCCGAAGGTCAGGGTCGAGGGTCGCCCCAATGCTGGTGAGAAGGCGCTTTGCCCCATCCCGCATGGCGCGGCGGTCGATCAGGCCGAAACGGGTGCGGGGGGCGTGGCCAAGCCAGATGTTTTCAGCGACCGAAAGTTCGTCAAAGAGGACGGTTTCCTGATGGATCGCAGTTACCCCGGCGCGGGCGGCGTCTTGGGCGGTGGCAAAGCGGATGGGGGTGCTGTCGATAGTGATCGTGCCGGCGTCTGGCTGGTAGATGCCGGTCAGCACCTTGACGATGGTCGACTTTCCGGCCCCGTTTTCCCCGATCAGCGCGGTGACTTGCCCGGCAAAAAGGTCAAGCTGCACGCCCTGCAGCGCCTTGACGCCCGGGAATGACTTGGAAATGCCGCGCAGCGACAGGACGGGGTTCATGGGCGGTCCTTGTAGGGAAAAGTGCCCCGGCCGGGGGAGCATCCGGCCGGGGAAGATGGGCAGATCAGAAGATCGACTTAAACTGTTCGATGTTCGACTTGTCATAGGTGAAGGGGTCAGACATGGCCGCTTCGTTGTTTTCATCGAGGACGGCAGCACCCATGCGGCCCATCGGGATGGATGCGCCGGGCTCGGCCGTGGCAGTGCCCTTGTTCAGGTTGTAGGCGATCATCGTGGCGGCGTAGCCAAGGTCGATCGGGTTCCAGATCGCGAAGCTCGTGGTGGCACCAGAGTCCACAGCCCCAGCCATTTCGGACGGCAGGCCAAGGCCCGTCACGTTGATCTGGCCGATCTTGCCCGCATCCGTGACCGCCTGGCTTGCGGCAAGGATACCAACCGTGGTCGGCGCGATGATGGCTTTCAGGTCGGGATAGGTGGCGATCAGGCCCTGCGCTTCACGATAGGATTTGTCTGCAAGGTCATCGCCATAGACGGTGGCGACAAGGTTGATGCCCGGATAATTCGGCAGGACCTTCGTTGCCTCTTCGATCCAGATGTTCTGGTTGGTCGAGGTGGAGGTGGCCGACAGGATCGCCACATCGCCGCCTTCGGGCAGATGGTCAGCGGCCAGCTTGATGATCGTGTTGCCGATCAGGGCGCTGGACGAGGGGTTGAGGTGCATCAGGCGGCCCTCTTTCGCCACGCCCGAATCCCAGGAGATGACGGTGATCCCCCGCTCCATCGCCTTTTGCAGGGCGGGGGAAACAGCGTCGGGGTCGTTGGCGGAAATGGCGATGGCATCCACGCCCTGCGCGATCAGGGCGTTGATCACCTCGATCTGGCCCTCAGCCGTCGTGCTGGTCGGGCCGGTGTAGATGATTTCCACATCACCGAGTTCGGCTGCAGCCTCTTCCGCGCCTTTGGCGGCAGCTTCAAAAAAGCCGATGCCCAGCGCCTTGACGAGGATGGCGATCTTCACGTCTTCAGCCGCGGCGGCGTTGGCCATCAGGGCCGTGGCCATTGCGGCGGTTGTGAGTGCTTTCTTCCAGAAGCTCATGATTTTCCTCCCTATGAGCGTTTCGTTTTGCGTCAGGCGTCGCCTGCGCGGTCCTCCGTCACGTCGGCGGTTCGGTCTGCCGCGCCGGTCCGCGCCACGATCAGCCGGACCCCGGCTGCCTCCAGCATGGCGGCGGCGCGGTCGTCGATGCCGTCATCGGTGATGACGGTGCTGATCCGGGCCAGCGGGCACAAAAGCAGGCTGGAGCGGGCGGCGAATTTCGTGCTGTCGGCCAGGACCACAAGCTCATCCGCCTGACCGATCAGCTTCTGTTCGGCCTGCACCAGCATCGGGTCCCCCTCCATCAGGCCAAGGGGGCCAAGGCCACGGCAGCCCATGAACATGCGGTTGGCATAGAAGGTGCGGCTGCCGTCTTCGTCAAAGGGCGACAGGATGATGTTCTGTTCGCGGTAGATGGCGCCTGCGGGCAGGAAGACGGTGTTCTTGGAATGCTTCAACAGGTGTTCCGCGATGGGAAAGCTGTTGGTGAAGACCTGCAGCCGCTTGGCGGTCAGCAAGTGGACCATCTGGAACGTCGTGGTGCCGCCGTTGATGATGATCGCCTCACCATCCTGGCACATTTCCACGGCTGCGCGGGCGATGGCGCGCTTTTCGGCCAGGCGCAGACCTTCGTTCACGCTGAACGGCCGGGCGTTGATGCTGACGAATTGCGGGGGTGAGATGGACTCAGCCCCGCCCCGCACCCGGCGGAGTTTTTTTCTGGACATGCAACGCCGCGATATCGCGCCGGATCGTCGCCTCGCTGGCCCCGGTCAGGGTGACCAGATCGGCCACATTGACCACAGGCCGCCCTTCGACGGTGGACAGGATGATCCGGTGGCGTTCGGTTTCGTGCATGGGGCCCCCTGCCCATCAGCATCCACCAGAATCGCGCGCTGTCAATCATTTTCAATCATTATCTGCGGTTCTGCACTGCAGCATGATTGAAGATGATTGGTTGTGATTGACTTCAAGGGCTGTTTCGGCGCAGTTTCAAAGGCAGTGAAACGGGGGGCACCATGGCGGCGCGGGACAATCACCTGAAAAATCTGTGGGATGACGCCCGTGCTGCGGGGATGACCGAGTCGGAGAAGCTCCTCTATCGGTCGAACCTTCTGGGGTCGGACAAAAGGGTGACGAACTTCGGCGGCGGCAATACCAGCGCCAAGGTGATGGAGCGGGATCCCCTGACCGGTGGGCAGGTTGAGGTTCTGTGGGTGAAGGGGTCCGGCGGCGACATCGGCTCCATGAAGATGGACGGATTTTCAACGCTTTACATGGAAAAGGTTGAGGCACTGCGCGGCCTTTACCGGGGGGTGGCGCATGAAGATGAGATGGTGGCCTACCTGCCCCATTGCACCTTCAACCTGAACCCGCGCGCCGCCAGCATCGACACGCCCCTGCACGCTTATGTGCCGCGCAAACATGTGGACCACGTCCATTCTGACGCGATCATTGCACTTGCAGCATCGGTGAATTCCAAGGCGCTGACGGCGGAGGTGTTTGGCGACAGCATCGGCTGGCTGCCCTGGAAGCGCCCGGGGTTTGAACTGGGGCTGTGGCTGAACAAGCTGGCGGTGGAAAACCCGGGGATGCGCGGGGCGGTCTTGGAAAGCCATGGGCTTTTCACCTGGGCCGATGACGCCAAGGACTGCTATCTGACCACGCTTGAGGTGATCAACACCGCCGCCGACTGGCTGGCGGCGCGGTCGGCTGGGAAACCGGCGTTTGGCGGGCTTTTGCGCCCGACGCTGGACGCAAGCCACCGGCGGGAGGTTGCGGCGCGGCTGATGCCGGCGATTCGCGGGCTGATCTCGAAGGACCGGCACAAGGTGGGGCACTTTGACGACAGCCCGGAAGTGCTGGAGTTTGTGGGCTCGGCCATGCTGGACACGTTAGCACCGATGGGCACCTCTTGCCCCGACCATTTCCTGCGCACCAAGATTGCGCCTTTGGTGGTGGCGTTTGACCCCGCCAAGCCGGATCTTGAGGCGACACTTGCCAGCCTTCCGGCCGCGGTGGACGCCTACCGCGCGCGGTATTCCGGCTATTATGACCGCTGCAAACATGCCGACAGTCCTGCCCTGCGCGACCCCAATGCCGTGGTCTACCTGGTGCCCGGTGTGGGCATGATCACCTTCGCCGCCGACAAGGCAACCGCCCGGATTTCGGCCGAGTTTTATGTCAACGCGATCAACGTGATGCGCGGGGCAAGTGCGGTGTCGACCTATCAGGGCCTGCCGGAGCAAGAGGCGTTCGATATCGAATACTGGCTTCTGGAGGAGGCCAAGTTGCAGCGGATGCCGAAGCCGAAAGCCTTGCGGGGCGGATGGCCTTGGTCACCGGGGGGGCCGGGGGCATTGGGTCGGCAACGGCGGAGCGGCTGTTGAGGGACGGGGCCTGCGTGATGCTGGCCGATATTGACGGGGCTGCGGCGCAGGAAGTTGCGACGGGTATGGCGCGGGTCTACGGCGCCGATGTGGTGCGCGCGGTCGCGATGAACGTCACGGATGAGGGTCAGGTGGCGGCGGCCTATGCGGCGGTTGCGGTGGAGTTTGGCGGGGTGGATATTCTGGTGTCGAACGCGGGGATCGCATCCTCTGCGCCGATCGAGGAAACCACCCTCGCGCTGTGGAACCGGAACATGGATATCCTGTCGACCGGTTATTTCCTTGTGTCCCGCGCCGCCTTCCGGATGCTGCGGGCGCAAGGGATTGGCGGGTCGGTGATCTTTGTCGCCTCAAAGAATGGCCTTGCCGCCAGCCCCAACGCTGCCGCCTATTGCACGGCGAAGGCGGCGGAAATCCACCTTGCCCGATGCCTCGCGCTGGAGGGGGCCGAGGCAGGGATCAGGGTCAATGTCGTGAACCCCGATGCGGTGCTGCGGGGGTCAAAGATCTGGTCGGGCGAATGGCTGGACCAGCGCGCCAGCACCTACAAGACCGACAAGGACGGGCTGGAGGAAATGTATCGCCAGCGGTCGATGCTCAAGCGGTCGGTCCTGCCGGAGGATATTGCCGAGGGCGTGTATTTCTTCGCCTCGGACCTGACGGCGAAATCGACGGGCAATATCCTGAACGTGGACGCGGGCAACAAGGAAGCCTTCACGCGCTGACCGGAAAGGGCCAGGACGATGACGAAGACCTATGACCTTGCGAAGGCGATGTTCGCGGATTGGGGCGTGGACACGGAGGCCGCGCTGGCGGCGCTGTCGGGCGTGCCGATTTCCGTGCATTGCTGGCAGGGCGATGACGTGGGCGGGTTTGAGCGGAAATCCGGCACCTCGGGCGGGGGGATACAGGCCACCGGCAACCACCCCGGCCGGGCGCGCACGCCCGATGAGCTGCGCGCCGATCTGGACTTTGCCTTCGCGCAGATCCCCGGCAAGCACCGGCTGAACCTGCACGCCTGCTATATGGACACGGACCAGACGCCGGACCGGGACCAGATTGAGTATGAGCATTTCACCCCTTGGGTGGACTGGGCGAAGGGCAAGGGGCTTGGCCTTGATTTCAACCCGACCTTCTTTGCCCATGCCAAGGCTGACGAAAACCTGACCCTGTCGCACCCTGACCCCGGCATCCGCGACTTCTGGGTCGAACATGGCCGCCGCTGCCGCGAGATTGCCGCGCGGATCGGTGGCGCGCTGGGGTCGCCCGTGGTGAACAACATCTGGGTGCCGGACGGGTCCAAGGACACTCCGGTTGATCGGATGGCCGCGCGGCAGCGGCTGGAGGCGTCTCTGGATGTGATGCTGGCGCAACCCTTCCCGCAAGATCAACTGATCGACGCAGTGGAATCGAAATTGTTCGGCATCGGCGTGGAATCGATGACCGTGGGCAGCCATGAATTCTACCTGGGCTATGCGATCCGCAAAGGCACGGCGCTGTGTCTGGACATGGGGCATTTCCACCCGACCGAAAGTGTCGCGGACAAGCTGTCTGCGGTGGCGCTGTCGGTGGGGCGGTTGCTGCTTCACGTCTCGCGCCCGGTGCGGTGGGACAGTGACCACGTGGTGTTGCAGAACGATGACCTTCTGGCGATGGCGCAGGAGCTTGTTTTCGCGGGGCTTCTGCCGCGCACGCATATCGGCCTTGATTTCTTTGACGCCACGATCAGCCGGACGGCGGCCTGGGTGATCGGGGTGCGCAACATGCAAAAGGCGCTGTTGCGGGCGTTTCTTTTGCCGCAGGCCCGGCTGAAGGCGCTGGAGGCGGGCCTTGATTTCACCGCCCGGCTGGTTCTGACCGAAGAGGCGCGCGATCTGCCCTTTGCCGCCGTCTGGGCCGAACATTGCGCCCGCGCCGATGTGCCGATGGGTGAGGCGTTGCTGACCGGGCTGGAACGGTATCAGGCCAGCGTCGCGGGCCGGGGGTAGCGGCCCGGCAAACGTTAGTCGTTGGCAAAGGCGGGTCAGGATCGGCGCGGGGGGTTGCGCGCAAGCGGTGCCGGGCGCTTTACTCTGGGGGCAATTGTCGCCGTCTGGGTCCCATGCTGTGAAGCTGATCTTGCCGTCGCTGCTGGCCTTGCTGGGCCTACCCGTCGCCAGCGCGGTTGCGCAATGTGTGCCGGTTCCCGACCCGGTCATCAGCATCGACATTCCCAGCCGCTATGCCCAAGACGACAAGACCCGGTCCGAGCTTGATGAAACCGCCAACGCCCGGGTGAATGAGGGGCTGGCCCCGGTTGACGCGTTTGTCGCCGTGCTGGCCCGCCAGACGACCGACGCACTGCGCCTGGCCCGCCTGGGTCAGGATACAGAAGCGCAGGTCATGGCCGATTGCGTGCTGGACGGGCTGGAACGTTGGGCTGCAGGCAAGGCGCTGTCGCGGCTGGAAAGCCTGAACGCGCAGCAGTCGATCCCGTCGCGGCTGGTGGGCGCGGCCTTTGCCTATGGGCTGGCGGCCCCCTTGGCGACCCGTGATCCGGCGCGCAGCAAGGTGATCAGCACCTGGCTGGTGGAGCGCGCCGCCGCGACGATGGCCTTTTTCGACGACCCGAAGACCAGCGCCCGGACCGCGCGCAACAATCTGCGGATGTGGGCGGCGCTGTCGGTCCTGCGCACCGGGATTGACGCCCGCGACAAGGCCCTGATCGGCTGGGGCGAGGCCAGCTTTCGCCAGGCCCTGTGCGAGGCCAATGCCGATGGCAGTCTGCCCTTGGAGATGGGGCGCGGATCGCTGGCGCTGCATTACCAGTTACACGCGATGCAGCCCCTGGTGGTGGGGGTCGCCCTATTGCAGCAGGAAGGCATCGACCTGCGCCAGACCTGCGACGGCGCGCTGACCCGGATCGTGATCTTCACTCTGGCAGCGGTGGATATGCCCGCCCTTGCCGCGGCCCATGCCGGGCAACGGCAGGAGCGGATCACTGGACGCGCCTCGCTTCAAGGGTTTCAGCTGGCCTGGATCCCGGCCTGGCAAAGCCTTTCGCTGTCGCCGACGCTGGACGGCTACGCCCCTGCGGGGATGGACCTCACAAACTCACGCCTAGGGGGCGACCAGGGTGAGGTCTGGGCAAGCGCCCTTGAGGGAGGGGTATGGTGCCCGCGGCCGGATTTGAACCGGCATAGCCTTGCAGCCGAGGGATTTTAAGTCCCCTGTGTCTACCGTTCCACCACGCGGGCGGGCATGGGCCAGCATAGCGGCTTTGACGTCTGCGAAAAGGGCAAAGGGGGCGACCGGTCCTCCGTGACGCCGCAATGCGGCAATTGACTTCGCCGGAGCGCGTTGCCCATATGGCGACCACGACAGGGGGAAAGCAGATGACCAAGGTCTATCCAACAGCCGCAGCGGCCCTTGACGGGCTTTTGCGCGACAACCTGATGATCGCGGCGGGGGGGTTCGGCCTCTGCGGCATCCCGGAACTGCTGATCGCCGCCATCCGCGACAGTGGGGTGAAGGGCCTGACCGTAGCGTCGAACAACGCGGGCGTTGACGGGTTCGGGCTTGGCCAGTTGCTGGAGACGCGGCAGGTCAGGAAGATGATCTCCTCCTATGTAGGCGAGAACGCCGAATTCATGCGGCAGTATCTGAGCGGAGAGCTGGAGTTGGAGTTCAACCCGCAAGGCACGCTGGCCGAACGGATGCGCGCCGGTGGCGCGGGCATCCCGGGGTTCTACACCAAGACCGGCGTCGGCACCGTGATCGCCGAAGGCAAGGAGCATCACGATTTCGACGGCCATACCTATATCCTGGAGCGTGGCATCGTGGCTGACCTGGCCATCGTGAAAGCGTGGAAGGCCGACCCCTCGGGCAACCTGGTGTTCCGCAAGACGGCGCGCAACTTCAACGTGCCTGCGGCGACCTGTGGGCGTGTGTGTGTGGCCGAGGTTGAGGAAATCGTGCCGCTGGGATCGCTTGACCCCGACATGATCCACCTGCCCGGCATCTATGTGCATCGTCTGGTGCAAGGTACCCATGAAAAGCGCATCGAACAGCGCACTGTCCGGAAAAGGGAGTCCGTCTGATGTGGGACCGCAACCAGATCGCCGCGCGGGCGGCCAAGGAACTGCAAGACGGCACCTATGTGAACCTTGGCATCGGGATTCCGACGCTGGTGTCGAACTACATCCCGCCGGGGGTCAACGTAACGCTACAGTCGGAAAACGGGATGCTGGGCATGGGCCCCTTCCCGTTTGAAGGCGAGGAAGACCCTGACCTGATCAACGCCGGCAAGCAGACGATCACTGAACTGCCGCAGACGGCTTATTTTGACAGCGCCCAATCCTTCGCGATGATCCGTGGCGGCAAGATCGCCATGGCCATCCTTGGCGCGATGGAGGTCAGTGAGGCGGGCGATCTGGCGAACTGGATGATCCCGGGCAAGCTGGTCAAGGGCATGGGCGGGGCGATGGACCTTGTGGCGGGGGTGGGCCGCGTGGTGGTGGTGATGGACCACACCAGCAAGCATGGCGAATCCAAGGTGTTGAAAGCCTGCACCCTGCCCCTGACCGGCAAGGCTGTGGTCAACCGGATCATCACCAATCTTGGGGTGCTTGATGTAGTGCCCGGCGGTCTGAAGATCGTGGAATTGGCCGACGGCGTGTCCGAGGCCGAGTTGCGCGCGGCGACGGAAGGCACGATCGTTGGCTGAGCTTACCGTCACCCGCGAACATGGGACGACCAAAGGGCGCTATGTCATCCGTCAGAACGGCGAAGAGGCCGAGCTGACCTATTCGATCACCACGCCTACCCTTATCATCGCCGACCATACCGGCGTGCCCGACAGCTTTCGCGGCACTGGCGCGGGGCTGGCGATGGTTGAGCGGCTGGTGGCGGATGCCCGTGCCGAAGGGGTCAAGATCGTGCCGCTTTGCCCCTTCGTGAATGCGACGCGGAAAAAGCACCCCGAATGGGCCGATGTCTTCGTCTGATCAAAGCCCCCCTGCCTAAAGGCCCGCTGAGATGATCTTGAACACGCAAGGGTCCGTCACCAGTTGCGGCGGGCTTTGGCACAGGCCTTGCGCCACCTGCCAGGCTGCCAGCACTTTCGGCACATAGTCGCGGGTTTCGGCATAGGGTGGCACGCCCTGGTTGGCCTTCACCGCGCCCTCGCCAGCGTTATAGGCCGCAAGTGCCATCACCGGGTCATTGTCGAACTCATCCAGAAGCCAGTCCAGATAGGCGACACCACCCTTGATGTTCTGCGCGGGATCGGTGGAGTCCGTCACGCCAAACCGCTCTGCCGTGGCGGGGATCAGCTGCATCAGGCCCACCGCGCCCGCATGGCTGACCGCGTCCTTTTGGCCCGCGCTTTCGATGCCGATCACCGCCAGCACCAAGGCAGGCGACACATCGGTGCCGATCGTGGCTTTCAGGATCTCGGTCCCGTAGGTTTCGGCCACGCCTTGCATCGCCTGCAACCGCGGCGCGCGCACCGCTGCGCCATCCGGGCCGCGCGACAGCGTTGTAAGGGCCAGATCAAAGCGCCCGGAAGCGTCGTTCAGCCCCGGCGGCACCGTGTCCCAGAACCAGGCATAGGACGAGGCCGGAGCCTCGCCCGGGGAACCGTCTGCCCCATCCGGCTTGGGCGCGGCCACCTCTTCGGTTCTTTCGGGATTTGGATCGACCTTGGGAAGCGCCGCAATGTAGCGAGCTTGCTCTTCGGGGTCGATCTGCACGGTGATGCGCTTGCCGGGCAGGCCCTCGCCCACCTTGACGCGCTTGAAGTTGAAATCCTCAGCCGCGGCGCCCCAAGGGGCGACGGCGCAGAGAATCACTGCGATGAACCTGGGGTATGGCCACATGGGGCGGATGCCTGCTCGTTATTATGTTTTGAGGAAGAATCGCAGTTTCGCGCCCCACGGGCCAGCACTTTCAACGTCAAATCATGGCATTTCCGCCAGAATTGACACAGAAACCACGCCCTACCGCAGCGGGATGACTATAAGGTAAAGATTTTTAATATTGTAAATCAATGGTTTATAAAGTTCCTGAAGGAATCTTTAACCCGCTGCAGATTCTCTGAATGCTGTCCAAACTGATGCCACGATTGGGGGGCTATATGCACCCATACCGAACGGAAGCGGCGCAGAACAAGGCCAAGCCGAAGCGGTTGTGAAACTCGTAACGCCCTTGCAAAGGATCTGAATATGACCAAGTTTTCCGCTTTCCTGAACGACGAAACCGGCGCCGTGACCGTTGACTGGGTGGTTCTGACCGCCGCTATCGTCGGCCTGGGCCTGGTGGTCTTCACCTTCATCCAGCCGGCTATCTCGACCCTGGCTTCGGACATCGGCTCGGAAATCTCGAAGGCCGGTTCCAAGATGAAGGCTTCGGGCACCCCGTGATCTGATCTGACCTGAATGGTCAGCGCGGCCGCGCCCCGACAAGGGCGCGGCCGTCTTCATTTCAGCAGTTACCATTATTCCGTTAAGGACAAAGGAACTTCTTTAACCGGTCCCTAAAATGCCACGATTCACCAACAGAATCGCAGGTGACTGGACGAATGCTGCAAGCTGCCACGGCCAGATCGCATGACTTCAAAACGCCCTTATAAAGGATATGACAGTGACCAACTTCTCCGCTTTCCTGAATGACGAAACCGGCGCCGTGACCGTTGACTGGGTGGTTCTGACCGCCGCGATCGTTGGCCTGGGTCTGCTTGTCTTCACGTTCATCCAGCCGGCCATCTCGACCCTCGCATCGGACATCGGCTCGGAAGTCTCCAAGGCCGGTTCCAAGATGAAAGCCTCCGGCACCCCTTGATCTGACCTTCAAGGTCCTGACGGCCGCGCCCCGAAACGGGCGCGGCTGTTTTCATGTCCAGCGGCAGCATTGACCTTTCAGAGGCGTCAGGATCCGCCACGAATTGTCTGATCTTGGCTAAAGTTTCGCCGCAATCGGCCCGCACGTTCACGTTGTGCATAAACCTTAACGCTGGGACGGGGTGCCGGAATGAACGGCTTTGAACGCTTCTTGTCGGACGACTCCGGCGCCGTCACGGTGGATTGGGTGGTCTTGACAGCAGGCGTCGTGGTCTTCGCGGTCTTCGTCATGCCACCGATCCAGGCCGCCATCCTTGATATGGCGGAATACATCGGTGAAACCATCCTCGTCTATCGCCAGTTCCTGCAGTAGGGGGCATGCAACAACTTGACACGCGCGGCGCCCGGCCTTCGGCTTGATGGGGCGCCCGTAACGCATTAACTTGTCGTCTGAAAGTCGCAACGCGGCGCACGGGCAACTTAGGGGAACGGTATGAGAGCAGTATTCGGGTTGGTCCTGATCGTCGGCATGGCCCTGGCAGGCGCGGCCGTCTACATGATCCAGGGTTACATCAAACAGACAGAACTGCTGTTGCAGCAAGAGCGTGACTTGAACGCCGCCGCCGGCAAGCTGGTTGAGGTTTATGTCTTCAACCGGCAGCTTGCCTATGGCGAACCCCTCACGCCCGACGATGTTCAGGTGATCTACTGGCCGGAACAGGCCCTGCCGGAAACGATCTTCCGCGACGGGGCAGAGCTTTTCCCTGAAAATGCCAAGGGCCCGCGCTATGTTCGGCGCGCGACCGAAGCGTATGAGCCGGTGCTGGCCACCCGCGTGACCGAGCCTGGCGAACTGGCGAACCTGACCGCCAAGCTGAAGGACGGGATGCGCGCGTTCCAGATCAACGTCGGCGCGTCGGGGGTGGAAGGCTTCGTGCAGCCCGACAGCTTTATTGACATCTACTGGACCGGCGCAATCGCAGGCGTGGAAGGCAACGCCACCCGCCTGATCGAAAGCTCCATGCAGATCATCGCGGTGGACAATGCCTTTACCAGCGGCCAGACCTCTGACGGCACTGGTGCCAGCACGGTAACAGTCGCTGCCTCCCCGGAACAGGTGGCGCGCCTTGCCCAGGCCCAGCAGACCGGGCGTCTGACCATGTCATTGGTCGGCGAAGGTGCGGCAGAAATTACCGAAAATATCGTGGTCGATACCAACACGATGCTGGGCATTGAAGAAGAGGAAGTGGTGGTTGCCCCCGTCGCTGCGCCTGAGAGGGTCTGCACGATCCGGGCCAACAAAGGCGGCGAAGTGGTCGAGACCGTGATCCCCTGCAAGGACTGATCCCGATCTGAAATTTTGCGGGCGCGGCCACATGATATGGGGCCGCGCCCTTTCATTTTTCCAACCCGTAGCGACCTGTTGCAGTTTATCCACATCAACAAAACCTTCCAACCAATTGATTCTTGCAAATAAACTGCACCTCCTGCATTCTGCCTGCGATAAGGGCGTGCAAGACCCTAACGAGGCGTGGTCGAAAGGGCAGATCACATGAACATGAAACGACTTCTAGTTGCAGGTTACCTGGGTGCCATTCTTGCATCCACGGCCATGACGCCGGTTTCCGCCGAAGTGCTGCGTGTATTGCAGGGCCAGGCCTCCGGCGCTCTTAACGTCCCGATGAACCGGGCCGTTGTGGTTGAAAGCGACGTTCCCTTCGCGGAACTGTCGATTGCCAACCCCGGGATTGCCGACATCTCTACCTTGTCGGACCGCTCGATCTACGTTCTTGGCAAGGCACCTGGGCGCACCACGCTCACGCTATTGTCGCCAGAGGGGCAACTGATCTCCAACGTCGACGTGCATGTCACGCCCGACATGGCCGAGTTCAAGGAGCGTCTCCAGCAGATCCTTCCGGGCGAACAGATCGAAGTTCGCACCGCCAACGACGGGATCGTGCTTTCGGGCACTGTATCGTCCACGGCACGTCTGGACCGGGCGCTTGACCTGGCCAACCGCTATGCGCCGGATCGGGTGTCGAACCTGATGGTGGTGGGCGGGACGCAGCAAGTCATGCTGAAGGTCCGCTTCGCCGAGATGAACCGGGCCGTCACCAAGGCGCTTGGCAACAATCTTGTCGTGACCGGTTCGAATGGCACGCTGGACGCAGGTGGTGGCGTCGCCGGGCCGACCGGCACGCTGAACGTCAACTTCGATGTCGGCTCGCTGGCCTTTGAAGTGGCGCTGCAGGCGCTTGAAACCAAGGGGATGGTCCGCACTCTGGCCGAACCGAACCTGACGGCCCTGTCCGGGCAAGAGGCGACGTTCCTGGCTGGCGGTGAATTCCCGATCCGATCGCACAGGCCTTGGCCAGGTGACGATCCAATACCGTCAGTTCGGCGTCAGCCTTGCCTACACCCCGACGGTGCTTTCCAACGGCCGCATTTCGATGCGCGTGCGTCCGGAAGTGTCCGAATTGTCGACCCAGGGCGCCATCACGTTCGGCGGCATTCAGGTTCCGGCCATCACCACTCGCCGCACCGAAACGACGGTGGAGCTGGGTTCCGGCCAGAGCTTCATGATTGCCGGACTGATGAGCGCCAACTCGCAGAACTCGCTGGAAAAGGCACCGGGCGTCGGGGACATTCCGATCCTTGGCAACCTGTTCCGCAGCCGCGAATTCCGCAAGGGCGAAACGGAGCTGGTGATTATCGTCACCCCCTATCTGGTCCAGCCGGTCGACGCCAAGGACATCAAGCTGCCGACCGACGGCTATCGTTCGGCCAACGAGTTCGAACAGCTGCTCGGCTACCAGAACCATGCTGGTGTTTCGAGCGAACAGCGCCCCGGCCCGGTGGCTTCCGATCAGGAAGCGCCGTCGCCCAAGGTGAGCGAAGCCGATCCGGCAGGGATCGTGCCGACGCAGCCGGAAAAACCGCGCCGCGCCGACAAGAAGAACCGCCGCGAAGAGCGCGAAGCCGCCGCCGCAACCCCTGGCTTCAGCCTCTAACGTGAGAAAGGTGAATACGATGCCGATTGCACGACACACCACGCGTCCCAAAGTTCATGTGGCCCGTCTCGCTTTGGCGCTGACGCTCGGTCTCGGCCTGGCCGGCTGCGGCGGGATGCCCACCAACACCGCGCTTTACAGTGTGAAGCAGCCGGTGGTGGAACGCACCAACATGACGCTGGACGTCACCACCACCACGGCAGGCCTGCCGATTTCCGAACAGCAGCGTATCAACGGCTGGTTCGAAACGATGGACCTGCGCTACGGGGATCGCGTCGCGATTGAAAACCCCAGCCAGAACCCTGCCGTCACCAACGCGGTTCGCGATCTGGCGGCGCGGTATGGCCTGATGCTGAGCAATACGGCACCGGTCACGCCGGGCTTCATCCAGCCGGGTCAGGCGCGCGTTGTCATCACCCGCGCCACCGCCAGCGTGCCGGGCTGCCCCGACTGGTCGGCCAAGTCCGACATGAACTACGGCAATGGCCTCAGCCCCAATTACGGCTGCGCGGTCAACAGCAATCTTGCCGCTATGGTCGCCGATCCGCAAGACCTGCTCGAAGGCAAAAAGGGCACGGGCGAAACCGTGATCGCCACCTCGAACAAGGCGATTTCGACCTATCGTGAGATGGAGCCGACCGGCAAGGCCGGCCTGAAGGATGCAGGCACC